>CAYPMF010000039.1:0-9116 GCA_964411805.1 uncultured Actinomycetes bacterium
AGAACCATTAGCTGGATATAAAGATCCAAAGCCGATGGTTTTCTCCGGTCTTTATCCAATCGATGGCGCGGAATATCCATTACTTCGCGAAGCTTTAGATAAATTGCAATTGAATGATGCCGCTCTTGTTTATGAACCAGAGACATCTGCAGCTCTAGGTTTTGGTTTCCGATGTGGATTCCTTGGACTTTTACATATGGAAATTGTTCGCGAACGTTTAGAGCGCGAAGCTGGACTCTCACTTATTTCAACAGCTCCAAACGTGGTTTATCGAGTTCAACAAGATGATGGCAAAGAAATTATCGTTACAAACCCATCGGAATATCCAACTGCAAAGATTTCAGAAGTTTTTGAGCCGATTGTGCGCGCAACTATTCTCTCGCCAACTGAATTTATCGGTTCAATTATGGAGCTCTGCCAAGATCGTCGCGGAACACTTTTAGGTATGGATTATCTATCTGAAGATCGCGTGGAAATCAGATACACATTGCCACTTGGTGAAATCGTCTTCGATTTCTTCGATCAATTAAAGTCTCGAACTAAGGGTTATGCATCACTTGATTATGAAACAGTAGGTGAGGCGGCAGCTGATCTAGTTAAGGTGGATATTCTCTTGCAAGGCGAGCATGTCGATGCTTTCTCTGCAATTGTGCATAAAGATAAAGCTTATGCATACGGTGTAATGATGACTGGAAAATTAAGAGAGTTAATTCCAAGGCAGCAATTTGAAGTCCCGATCCAAGCAGCAATTGGTTCAAGAATTATTGCTCGCGAAAGTATTCGAGCGATTCGTAAAGATGTTCTTGCAAAGTGTTACGGTGGCGATATCACTCGTAAACGAAAACTTCTTGAGAAGCAGAAGGAAGGTAAGAAGCGACTTAAGATGGTTGGAAAAGTTGAAGTTCCGCAAGAGGCATTTATCGCGGCCCTCTCAACTAATGCTGATTCAGAGAAGAGCAAGAAGTAGTGGCAACCAAGCCACTCTCTTTCTATATCCATGTTCCGTATTGCGTAAAACGCTGCGGTTATTGCGACTTCAATACGTACACGCTATCTGAATTAAGTGGAGATCTTGCTGGCGTTTCGCTTGGATACATTGATCAATTAATTAAAGAAGTCGATCTAGCATACGCAGAAGTTCAAAATGAGATCTCAACTATTTTCATTGGTGGCGGAACTCCAACGTTACTTGAGCCAAGTGATTTCAAACGACTCTTAGAAAAATTAGAGCAGACCTTTGGATTTGCAAAGAATATAGAAATTACCATTGAAGCCAATCCCGACTCCGTTGATTTTGATAAGTTGAAAGCGCTTCGCGAAATTGGAATTAATCGAATCTCATTTGGAATGCAATCCTCAGTCTCGCATGTTTTGAAAGTCTTAGATCGAACCCATAATCCAGCGAACGTTTCAAAAGCTGTAACTGATGCCAAGCGAGCTGGATTTGAAGAGATAAATTTAGATTTAATTTATGGAACTCCAGGCGAGTCGATAGCTGATTGGGAAGCAAGTCTTAAATCGGCGCTCGAACTCCCAATCACTCACATTTCTGCATATGCACTTATTTTGGAAGATGGAACCAAACTTGCAAACCAAGTAAAGCGAAAAGAATTTGAAGTTCCAGATGATGCGCAAACAGCGGAGAAATATTTAATTGCTGATAGAGCGTTTACTGAACATGGCTTTAATTGGTATGAGTTAAGTAATTGGTCGAAGAATGGTTCTGAATGCAGGCACAATATCGCTTACTGGCAGGGAGATAATTGGTGGGGACTTGGTCCTGGCTCACATTCTCATATAAATGGCGTGCGATTCTGGAATATCAAACATCCAAACTCTTATCGAAGCGCGCTAGAAGCCGGTTCGCCAATTGCCGATCGCGAGCAACTCACGCCAGATCAAATTGAAAGTGAGCGAGTAATGCTCGAGATTCGCCTGCCAAGCGGCATCGATAAGGCTTCGCTAAAATCCGCTCAATTAGATGGGCTTTCACAATATTTAGAAGGGGGAGAGTTAGATATCGAATCTTGGAATTCCGGTCGCATCTCGCTAACGCCAAATGGGCGTTTGGTTGCAGATCGAATTGTTAGATCGATTCTCTTTTAAGTATGGCTACAAACGGCGCAGATCATTATGCAATTCTTGGTGTCGACCGAGATGCATCATTTGATGAAATTAAAAAGGTCTATCGCAAATTAGCGCGTGAATATCATCCTGATGTAAACCCAGATCCAAGTGCGAGCGACAAATTTAAAGAGATTACAACTGCTTATGAAGTTTTAAGTGATCCAGATAAGCGCCAACGCTATGACTTAGGTGGCGATCCATTTTCAAATGGTGGCTTTGGTGGAGGGGGCTTTGGTTTTGGCGACATTATGGATGCATTCTTTGGCGGAGGTGCATCCCAACGTGGACCGCGCACCAGAATGCGTGCCGGTCAAGATGCGTTAATTAGAGTTGAATTAGATTTGAGTGAAAGTTGTTTTGGCTGCCATCGAGAGATAAGTGTTGAGACCGCCGTTATATGCGAGAAGTGCACTGGCTCTGGTTCCGCAAATGGATCAAAGCCAAAAGTTTGCGATATTTGCAAAGGACGTGGTGAAGTTCAACATGTAACTCGCTCCATCATCGGACAAGTTATGACAAGTCGTCCATGTGCATCATGCCAAGGTTATGGAAGCGTAATTACAAATCCTTGTCCCGAATGCGCAGGAGAAGGAAGAGTTAGAAGTAAGAAAACTCTCCCAGTTGATATTCCAGCTGGCGTTGAAACTGGAAACCGAATTCAAATGTCCGGCGCCGGAGAGGTTGGTCCGGGTGGCGGTCCTGCAGGCGATCTTTATATTGAAATTATTGAACGACCACATGAATATTTAATTCGTGACGGAAATACCTTACACATGTCGATTGAAATTCCAATGACATCAGCTGCACTTGGCACCGAAGTTAGCGTTGAAACCCTAGATGGTCCACAAAAAGTTCAAATCAAATCTGGAACTATGAGTGGCCAAACTGTAGTTCTGAAAGATTTAGGAATAACTAAGTTACGTGGGCATGGTCGCG
Organism: uncultured Actinomycetes bacterium; assembly: GCA_964411805.1. Taxonomy (GTDB): domain Bacteria; phylum Actinomycetota; class Actinomycetes; order Nanopelagicales; family Nanopelagicaceae; genus AAA044-D11. The sequence goes on from CAYPMF010000039.1 coordinate 3,064, forward strand.
GAGATTTAGTTGTTCATATAGATGTAACAACACCAGCAAAACTAAATAAGGAGCAAGAAGAATTGCTTACTAAGTTAGCTTCATCGCGCGGTGAAAAGTTGGACCAAGTTACAGTTCATAAAAATAACGATAAGCATTCAAAGGGATTCTTTGGTCGCGTAAGGGATGCGTTTAACGCTTAATGGCACATCTATTTTTCATATCAAGCCTTCCGCAAGAAAATCGCGCTGTGGTAGATGGGAGCGAAGCGCATCACGCAATTAGCGTGCTTCGCATTGAACGAGGCGAAGAGATTTTGATTTCTGACGGCGTTGGAAATTGGGCGCTGGCAGAAGTTGGCGATATTTCTCGAAAGAATTTTGAAGCTCTAATTAAAGAGCGCGGCGCACAAGAAATTGCAAAACCAAAGCTCACGGTCCTGCAGGGAATCCCAAAGTCAGATCGTTTAAAAGAGGCGATTGAATTGATGGTTGAAGCTGGCGTTGATCAAATTATTCCTTGGTCTGCGACTAGATCGATTGCGAAGTGGCAGAAAGATTCAAAGGAGAAATGGGGGAGCGCAGCTTTAGCTTCTGCCAAGCAAGCTAAGCGTTATTCAATCCCAGTTATTGGTGAGGAAGTTGATATCAAGAGCTTTATTGAAAGTAAGAGCGGTTCATTTGCCATTATCGTTTTACATGAGACTGGTGGCGTAAAACTGTCAAAGATTGTTTCTGAGAAGATGATTGATCTTGATGAAATTGTTTTAGTAATTGGCCCAGAAGGCGGAATTACCGATGAAGAACTTTCTTACTTTGAGAAATCAGGTGCAAGAGTTGCACAGATGGGCGACGCTGTATTTAGAAGCGCTCATGCTGGCGGATTTTCTCTTGCCGCGATTTCAACGCTTTTGGGAAGGTGGTAGAGATGGATTGCCTATTTTGTAAATTCGCAACGAAAGAGATTCCACTAGATTTTGTTTACGAGAGTGATAGCCTCTTTGCAATTAACGATATAGATCCACAAGCTCCAACCCATATTTTGATAATTCCAAAGTCTCATTTTGAAAATGCGCCAGAGCTTGCACAAAGCGAGCCAGCCGTTATTGCTGAAATATTTAACGCGGCCAAAGCGATAGCCGCCGAGCGAGAGTTGGATAGTTTCCGAACCGTCTTTAATACCGGCGCAGGCGCTGGCCAATCGGTATTTCACGCACACCTACACCTTCTTGGCGGGCGTAAGTTCGCTTGGCCACCTGGTTAAAGTTAGTATTTAGATAATGGATCGAATCAATATAACTGTCCCTGCGGCTATTCCTATGGTCGCACTTGTCGGACCAAATGATTCATATATAAAGATTCTAGAAGGCGCATTTCCAAATATCGCAATTACTGTTCGCGGAAATGAAATTCACGCCACCGGTGATGTAGCCGAATTAAAGAAGTTTGAAGAAATTGTTAAGGAATTCTTAGTTTTACTTCGCGGCGGACAAGTTTTAAATGATGACACAATAATTCGCTCAATCTCTATGTTTAACAGCGATCCGCAATACCACCCAGCCGACGTGCTCTCATTAAATATTCTTTCAAATCGTGGTAAAACAATTCGACCAAAGACAGCAAATCAGAAACGATATGTTGAAGCGATTGATAACAACACAATTACCTTTGGAATTGGTCCTGCTGGTACCGGTAAGACTTACCTTGCAATGGCAAAGGCAGTTCAAGCCCTTCAATCAAAACAGGTTAATCGCATTATTCTTACTCGCCCTGCTGTTGAAGCAGGTGAGCGTCTTGGTTTCTTGCCAGGAACTTTGCAAGAGAAGATCGATCCATATCTACGCCCACTCTTTGATGCTCTTCATGACATGATTGATCAAGAATCAATTCCGCGTTTGATTTCAAATGGGATTATTGAAATCGCACCACTGGCTTACATGCGTGGTCGAACTTTAAATGATGCATTTATTATCTTGGATGAAGCACAGAATACATCTGCTGAACAGATGAAGATGTTCTTAACTCGACTTGGCTTCGGGTCAAAGATGGTTATTACAGGAGATGCGACTCAAATAGATCTTCCAAGCGGCCAAACTTCTGGAATCAAAATCGTTCACGAGATTTTGGATGAGGTTGATGACATCGCATTTATCGAATTACTCGCTGATGATGTGGTTCGTAATCGCTTAGTTGGCGACATAGTTAATGCATACGCAAAATTTGAAGATAATAAGAGTAAGCCAACGCCAATTAGATCGCGTGGTGACCGCTAGCCGATTGGCTACCACCATGAGTATCGAACTCACTAATAACTCTTCTGCAACTGCAAATGAGAATGAAATTCAAAGCGTTGCTGCATTTGCTCTGGAAAAAATGGGAATTCATCCAGATTCAGATTTAAGTATCACATTAGTTGATGAGGAAGAGATGGAGAACCTTCATTTAGAGTGGATGGATTTACCAGGTCCTACTGATGTTCTCTCATTCCCAATGGATGAGTTAAAACCTTTCTCTGCTTCAAAGGGGCCAGGAATTATTGGTGACATTGTCTTATGTCCTTCTTTCGCTGCCAAGCAAGCCAAGTCAACAGTCGAAGCTGAGTTAGCGCTGTTAACAATTCATGGTGTTCTGCATTTGTTAGGTTTTGATCACGCTGAAAAGGCGGAGGAGAAAGAGATGTTTGATTTACAAGAGAAGATTTTGAAGGAGTGGCAGGCAGCCTCATGAAGAAGTTCTTAAAAGATTTAATTTTGCAGATAAAAGCTGGTCGCGTATCAAATGAGGAAGAACTTCGTGATGTGGTCGATCAAGCTTCTGCGCGTGGACTTGTAGAAGAGTCAGAACGAGAGATGATCCAATCTGTTTTTGATTTGGGCGAAACGCTTGTTCGCGAATTAATGGTTCCAAGAACTGAGATGGTCTGGATGGAAGGCAGTAAGAATCTGCGCCAAGGTCTTTCTCTTGCACTTCGTTCTGGATTTACTCGAATTCCGGTAATTAAAGAGAGTCTAGATAACGTTATTGGCATCGCCTACGTGAAGGATTTAGCAAAGCGCGTCTTAGAAGATCACGCCCGCGAACAGAGTGAACTTGTTGAAGAGAATCTCCGTAAAGCAACATTTGTTCCCGAAAACAAAACGGCTGCTGATCTCTTAAAAGAAATGCAACGCAACCAAATACATATGGCAATTGTGGTCGATGAATATGGCGGTACAGCTGGATTAATTACCATCGAAGATATTATTGAAGAAATTGTTGGCGAGATTGCTGATGAATACGATGATCAAGAGAAGCCAATTGAATGGCTCTCTGAAACCTCAGCTCGTGTTGCTGCAAATTTAAATATCGAAGATTTCGCAAGTGAACTTGAGATTAAAATTGAAGAGAGTGAAATAGAAGATGTCGATAGCGTTGGCGGCTTTGTTGCTAAAGCGCTCGGCAAGGTTCCAATACCAGGTTCTACAATCACAGTCGCTGGGATTAAATTAATTGCAGAAAAACCAGTTGGTCGTCGCCACCGAATCTCAACATTCTTAGTTGAGCGGGTCCCAAGCGAAGGTGAAGAGCTCGCTTTACAGTAATTTCAATTAGTTAATTCCAAAAGGTAGAATTCACTAATGCGTATCGTCCGCTTCTCGCCAATTGAATCTGCTCAATTAGGTAGCGATCCTCTATATGGAATCCTTGAGAACGAGACAATTACAGTTCTTAAAGGTGATCCGATATATGCCGGTGTCGTCCCTACTTCAATAACTGTTTCACAATCTGATGTTCGTTTACTTGCACCAGTAATACCAAGGAGCAAAGTTGTTTGCGTAGGAAAAAATTATGCCGACCATGCAAAAGAGATGGACTCCGAAGTTCCACAAGAGCCAGTAATCTTTTTAAAGCCAAATACTTCAGTAATAGGTCCAAATGATCTAATTCAATGGCCTCGAATGTCAGAGCGCGTGGACTTTGAAGGTGAATTGGCAATAGTTATCTCTCGAATTTGTAAAGATGTTCCAAAGGAAAAAGCAAACGATGTAATTTTTGGTTACACGATTGCAAATGATGTGACCGCTCGAGATTTGCAAAAGCGCGATGGCCAATGGAATCGAGGAAAGGGCTTTGATACTTTTTGCCCGCTCGGACCTTGGATTGAAACAGATTTCCAAGTTGGGGATCAAAAAATTATCACCAAATTAAATGGGGAAGTGAAGCAATCAGAACCCCTAACTTCAATGATTTTTAAGATTCCAACCATTATTGAATTTATTACTTCGGTAATGACTTTGCTGCCTGGCGATGTAATTTTGACCGGAACTCCGGCCGGGATCGGTCCAATGCCAGCAAATGCTGAAATTGCTGTGACAATTGAGGGAATCGGAACTCTTACCAATAAGGTATCGCCTCGTGCCAAGTAATCAAATGGAAAATAAAGAAGTTCGAGTCCGCTTTGCCCCATCTCCAACCGGCGACCTACATGTTGGAAATATTCGCACGGCACTTTTCGATTGGGCTTATGCGCGCCATACCGGTGGGAAATTTATCTTTAGAATTGAAGATACCGATCGTGAGCGCGTTACTGACGAATACATAAATGCAGCGATTGAAACTTTAAAGTGGCTTGGTCTTAATTGGGATGAGGGTCCAGAAGTTGGCGGTGCAAATGGTCCTTATCTTCAAAGCCAACGGTTAGATATTTATAAGAAATATTCTGATCAATTTATTGCTGATGGTTTCGCTTATCTTTGCTACTGCTCTGCTGAAGAGTTGGAGGCAGAACGCGAACGCCAAAAGGCCGCAAATGTTGCACCTGGTTATGCCGGAAAATGCCGCACAATTTCAGAAGAAGATTTAGCGCGCTACAAGAGCGAAGGTCGCAAGCCAGTTGTTCGTATGCGTATGCCAGATGGCAGCACTACATTTAAAGATGCAATTCGCGGTGAAGTTACCTTTGATCATAAATTCGTACCGGATTTCGTCATGGTCCGCGCAGATGGCTCTCCGCTATACACGCTCGCGGTTGCAGTTGATGATGTATTAATGAATGTGACACATATTCTTCGTGGTGAAGATTTACTATCTTCAACACCACGCCAATTCCAGGTTTATCGAGCAATGGGCAAGGTGGAGTCTGAATTCCCGGTAATGGCTCACTTGCCATTCGTAATGGGTACCGACAATGCAAAGCTTTCTAAGCGAAATGGTGAGGTTTCAATCGCCTGGTATCGCGAGCGAGGATTCTTGCCAGAAGCCATTTGCAATTACTTGGCGTTACTTGGTTGGTCTCCTGGTGATGATGTTGAAAATATAACCATGGATCAATTAGTAGAGCTATTTACTATTGAGCGCGTTCATTCAAGTCCTGCCCGCTTTGATATGAAGAAACTTGAAGCGATTAATGGGGACAAAATTCGCTTATTAACAATCGATGATTTAACTAATCGTATTTTGCCGTTCTTAAAGAAAGACGGAATCGTTACTGGAACTCCAGAAGAGATTGCAGTTGTTAAATCTGCTGTGCCAATTATTCAAGAGCGTATTGCAACGCTTGCAGAAGCCAGCGCGATGTTGAAGTTTCTATTTGTAAAGAACTTTGAAGTTGATGCTGATGAAGCACCAAAATTAAAAGAGGCGCAGGCGCAAGAAGTATTGAAGAAGGCACTGGAGGTTGTTGAACCAATTACAGATTGGAAGCATGATGTAATTGAAGCGGCGTTAAGAGCTGCACTTCTTGAAGGACTTGGATTAAAACCACGTATTGCATTTGGATCAGTTCGCGTAGCGGTTACAGGTTCACACATCTCACCACCGCTATTTGAATCTATGGAGTTGCTCGGAAAAGAGCGTGCAATTGCTCGACTAAAACAGGGTATCCTTTAGCCCCTCGAATTAATAAAGTTAAAAGCGAGAGCTTTTAATATAAAAAATTGGGGTATGGGGTAATTGGCAGCCCAGCGGATTCTGGTTCCGCGTGTCTAGGTTCGAGTCCTGGTACCCCAGCAAAGTTTTTAACCATGGCCCCGTCGTCTAGTGGCCTAGGACTCTGGCTTCTCAAGCCAGCTACGCGGGTTCGAATCCCGTCGGGGC
>CAYPMF010000040.1:0-2310 GCA_964411805.1 uncultured Actinomycetes bacterium
GCTCGCTGGGCTCATAACCCAGAGGTCATAGGTTCAAATCCTGTCCCCGCTACTAGATTAAATCTGCGAGTAATTCTGTTACTCGCTTTTTTATTTCATCACGAATTTTGCGCACCGATTCAATTCCTTGTCCTGCTGGATCTTCTAGAACCCAATCCTCGTATCGCTTGCCTGGAAAGAATGGACAGGTATCGCCGCAACCCATAGTGATAACAACATCGGAAGCTTGAACTGCTTCAGTTGTTAAGACTTTTGGAGTGTTATTTGCAATATCAATTCCTTCTTCTGCCATCGCTTCAACCGCAACTGGATTGATTGAATCCTTCGGCGCAGAACCAGCCGAGAGAACTTCAACCTTTCCACCTGAAAGAGATTGCATAAATCCAGCTGCCATTTGCGAACGTCCAGCATTGTGAACGCAGACAAAGAGAACGGTTGGCTTGGAATTTGTAGAGTTAGTCATGGGATATTTATATTCTATTTAGGTTAATGGTTGGTTAACGAACGACTAAGTTGAAACCAATACCTACGATGATGATGCCAATTGCAACTGTAGTGAAGTAGAGCGTGAGAAGCTTTGGCTTCATTACGCTACGAAGCAACATCGCTTCTGGGAGAGATAATCCGGTAACCGACATCGCAAAAGCCAGGAGAGTTCCCATCGGCATTCCTTTTTCAGCAAGTGCGGTAATAACTGGAATTACTGTGGCAATCCCTGAATAGAGCGGCATACCGATAAGAGTTGCAACCATTACGCCAAGAACTGGGCCATAAGAATCTAATTTTGAAATTAGCGAGGTTGGAACCCAACCATGTATGGCTGCGCCGGCGCCTACACCTATCAAAATATAGATCCATGTTTTTGAAATAGTTTCACGAGCTTCTGCAGTCGCCGCAGATAAGCGATCACCAATAGTTAATTTCGCAACCGTCGTCGGTTCATCCATTGCCATAGTTAGCAAGGAACGCTTTGGAGCGACAACAGTTGTTAACTCTGGCTTTGCATATCGCTTAAGTGCAATTCCAGCGATGATTGCAATTAAGAAACCGGCTGCTGCATATGCTCCTGCAATTGCCCAACCCGCCCAAGTAGCAAGCATTACTACTGCAATTTCATTTACTAACGGACTTGCAACTAAGAAAGAGATTGCCTGACTTACAGGAACTCCTGAACGAACAAAACCTGTAAATACAGGGACGGCGCTACAAGAACAGAATGGCGTTGCAACTCCAATTCCAGCTGCAATTCCATGTCCCTTTAAATCGCTGATTTTGCTCATATGATCTCGAACTTTGTCTGCGTTAATAAATGAACGAGCAAAGACTGCGATAGAGGTTATGCCACCAAGTAATCCCATTAGGCCCACTGAGTGGGTAGCAAAGAAAATCAAACTCTCTTGTAGATGAGCATTACTTAATAATTTACGCCCCGAAAGTAAATGTGGAACTAAGTAATCTGCAATTAAAAATAGCGCAACAAAAGTTGCAATTGTCAGCGCACTCTTGGCGCTATTTGATTTCTTAACAGTTGGGGTATCGCAGCACGCATCGTTACTAGCCGTTGGCGCACAGCAATCCGTCGAATTAGTACTCATTTAAGGTAAATATACACCCGACTATTTAAGGTGCCTTGTAACTCCGAAAACCGTAAGAATTGCTGCAATTAGGTGAAGCGTAAAGGCAATTGCAGTCAATAAGTGAAACAACTCATGAAATCCAAACCAAGTTGTACTTAACTTTGGTTTCTTAAGGGCATAAATAACTCCGCCTGCGGTGTAACAGAAGCCGCCAAGCAAAATTAAAGTAAATATTAAGACGCCGCCGTTTTTATAGAAAGTTGGCAAGAAGGCAATTGCTGCCCAACCAAGTAATAAATATGCAACTACATAAAGCCAACGTGGGGCTCTTAGCCAAACTATTCGCATAACTGCAGTTGAAATCGCACCAATCCAAACTGCCAGCAAAAGTGCAACTCGTTGGCTATGGTTAAGTAAAAATACTGAAAATGGCGTGTAAGTTCCTGCAATCAATATTGGGATATTTGCATGATCGATGCGGCGCCAAATCAAACGATACTTCTCACTCCACTTAACTCGGTGATAAAGAGCGCTACAGGTAAATAGAGTTACTGCAGCAAGAGTAAAGATTCCAAGTGAAACTCGACCTCTTTGCTCAGAGGCGAAAGAGATAATAATCAACCCAACAATTAAGGAGATTGGGGACATTACTAGGTGGATGATGCCGCGGAACTTTGGGTTACTTAGCTGAACCATTTATAGCTCCTATTGCAATTTTTGTAGCGCTTATTAT
>CAYPMF010000040.1:2410-8838 GCA_964411805.1 uncultured Actinomycetes bacterium
TCCATTGAGTGTATCCAACAGGATAAACATTCATTCGCTCTAAATAAGTTCCGAGTTCGCCAAGTGCTTTATCTTGATCACTCGGATTAATTTTTAACTTACTTAAATATTCTTTCTGGCCTTGGCAAAGTGCAAGGGATACAGATCGAAGTGAAGTCTCATCTACTTTCACATCGAAGTTTCCATCCATTGGATCGGGTTCAAAAGTAGCCTTAACAACTTCAAATACCTCTTCAAATTGCGGAATCTTTTCAATTGGGGCGCTTTTAGAACCAAGACTTTCACCTGTTACAGCATTTAAAGAAATATTTACATTAGATGAAGCAACCGCAGTGGAATTCTCAATCGAACCACTCTTCGAAGCGCTTTCATTTGCTCGTTTGGCCGCCTCTTTTGCAGCTCGCTTCTTCTTTCTACGGAGAAAGCCAAACATTAATTAACTTCCTTTAAGAAAGCCTCATGTAATAAGCCATTTGAAGCAACGGCATTTCCACCATGTGGACCTGGCTTACCATCTAGATTTGTAAATTGGCCACCAGCTTCTCGAACAATGATTTCGTTTGCTGCCATATCCCAAAGATTTAAAGTTGGTTCGGTAGCGACATCAACCGCGCCTTCAGCAACCAAAACATAAGACCAGAAGTCACCATAACTACGTGTTCGCCAAACTTTATTTTGAAGTTGTACAAACTTCTCGCGCCGTGCACCCCAACCAATTAGATCTGAGTAGGAGATTGATGCATCGGAAAGCTGGCCAACTTTAGATACTGAAATCTTCTTTGATTCGCCATTAAATTTAAGAAAAGCACCATGCCCCTTTGATGCATACCAAACTCTATTTAGTGCAGGTGCAGATACAACTCCAACAACTACTTCATTATTTTCATTTATTAGCGCAATTAAAGTAGCCCAAACTGGAACTCCTCTTACAAAGTTTTTGGTGCCATCGATTGGATCGATAACCCAGTAATGCTTTCCATTAGTTGAAGCTGGAGCACCAAACTCTTCACCAATAATTAAATCATCTGGTCGGTGTTTAGCAATTAAGTTTCTAAATGACTCTTCAACGCCCTTATCTGCATCTGTAACCGGAGTTAAATCAGGCTTTGTCTCAACCTTTAAATCAATTGCTTGAAATCTTTTAAGAGAGATCTCGTCAGCCAATTTCGCCGCATCCAAGGCAAGCGATAAATCATTTTGGTATTGGCGTGACATGTTCTTATCTTATTTCATTAAGGGTCTAGCTTGCTGAGGAGAGCATACGACGGAGCGATTCCAACCGAGATTTGCTCTTCTCTGAAAGCGAATGGTTGAAATCAGAATCATTTAACGCACAACTTGCCTCATCATGTGAACAATTCTTTGGACAATGTTTAATCACAGATTCGAATTCAGAGAATGCAGAGATAACTCGATCTGAATCGACATGAGCAACGCCAAATGAACGAACGCCCGGGGTATCAATAATCCATCCTGGATTAAGCGCGAGTGCAACGGCGGATGACGAAGTGTGACGCCCGCGCCCAGTCACAACATTTACATCACCAATTTCACGATTCGATTCTTCAGATAGCGCATTAACTAAAGTTGATTTACCGACACCAGAATGGCCAAGCAATACAGTCACCTTGTCAGTTAGGGCGTTGCGCAAATCCTTAAGGGGATCGCCTTTAAATATTGAGCCCTTAACGCCTTCATTTAAAGATTTGGTTTTATATATCTCAACATCTAACAACTCATAAGGCTTAAGAAAATCTTTGGCGCTATCCAGATCTGTTTTAGTAACTACAAGTATTGGTTTAATTCCTTGATCAAAAGCGACGACTAGAGCTCGATCGATAAAGCCATGGCGCGGTTCTGGATTCTTTGCGGCAACCACTATGGCCATCTGATCAACATTTGCAACAATTCGTTTCTCAACTTTTTCGGCGTCATCGACAGTTCTTGATAATTCATTTCTACGATCTTCAACGGTCACTACGCGAGCTAAAGTTCCTGCGCCCCCAGATATATCTCCATCAAGTTTTACTTGATCGCCAACAACTACTGATTGTTTTCCTAATTCGCGCGCCTTCATCGCTGTAACGACAAGTCCTTTAGATTCAATTAGACATGTGGTGCGACCGCGGTCAACTGCAATAACTAGCGCACTTACCCGCTTGGAATAATCTGGACGATCTTTACTTCTTGGTCGAGTACTACGTGCCGGACGAACTCTTACATTCTCGCCGTCGTAATTTCTCGTCTTTGCCATTAAGCGCTTTGTCTCCGTTAATCCCGATTAATTCTTAGCGTTTCCAAGAAGTTCAAGCCATTGGCCAGGAAAATCAGGCAAGGTTTTATTTGTAGTTTCAATATTCTCAACTTCAATGCCATTTACAACCAATCCAATCATGGCGCCTGCAGTTGCTAAGCGATGATCTTCATATGAATGAAATACACCTGCATGTAAAGGGGAAGGAGAGATATGAAGTGCACTCTCTTCTTCATCAACATCGCCGCCTAGAGAATTTATTTCAGTTGCCAGGGCTGAGAGCCGATCAGTCTCGTGTAAACGAAGATGTCCAATATTTCTAAGTGAAGAAGGGCTATCTGCAAGCGCTGCAACAGCTGCAATTGATGGAGTTAATTCGCCAACATCATGGAGATCGATATCAATTCCAGATATTTTTCCCGTTCCACCAATCTTTAAATCATTACCGACGAATTCAATTTTTGCTCCCATCTTTTGAAAGATAGAACGAAGTTGATCGCCAGGTTGGGTAGTGCTCTTTGGCCAATTCTTGATTGTTACTTCTCCGCCACAAATCATCGCAGCAGACATAAATGGAGCCGCATTAGATAGATCTGGCTCGATTATTAAATCCAATCCATTTAACACACCTGGCTCTACTCGCCATTGCGGATAACCTTCAGCGCTCTTTGAAACTTTTACAGTCGCACCAAATTGCTGCAACATCGCAATAGTCATATCGATATGTGGTTGTGAAGGTAGGTGCGCACCAATGTGTCGAACTGTTATCCCATTTTGCGTAGCCGGGCCAACAAGTAAAAGAGCAGATATAAATTGGCTAGATGTGGATGCATCGATATCTAATTCGCCGCCGATAAGTTTTCCAGTAGCTGTAATAATCATTGGTAACGAGTAGCGTCCTTCATGGCTAATTGAAACGCCTAAATTTTCTAAGGCTGCAATTACCGGACCAAGTGGTCTTTCATGAGAACGCGGATCGCCATCAAAAGTAATTTCACCATTGGCAAGCGCAGCTACTGGTGGAAGGAATCTCATAACAGTTCCAGCATTACCAACATCAACCTTTGCCGGCCCCTTAAAAGGTTTCGGATTAACTTCTAAATCACCATTGGGTAGTTGGTTAATTTCACAGCCAAGTGATTTCAATCCAGCAATCATTAAAGCGGAATCACGAGAATGAAGCGGCTTTCGCAAAATAGATTTAGTTGAAGCCAGTGAAGCAAGAATCAGAGCTCGGTTAGTTACCGATTTAGATCCTGGAATTTCAATCGTCGCTGAAATTGGGTGCGCGCCACGGAAAGGCGCCTTCCATAATTTCATCTCAGCCATCGCGCAATTCTATCGCGCTACTCTTTCACCATGTGCGGCCGATATGCGCTCTCAAAGCTCCCGAGCGAGTTGGTAGAAGAGTTTGAATTATCTGCAGATAGAACTGCCGGAATCTTGCCAGTTGATTGGAATATCACTCCTACGAGAGATATTTACATAATTAAGAATAATCGCGAACTTCACACCGCTTCTTGGGGATTAATTGCGCCGTGGAGTAAAGACAGTGCGCAAGCCGTGAAATCTCAGTCGCAGGCAATTAATGCACGCACTGAATCAGTTCACGAGAAACCAACTTTTAGAAACGCTTTTAGATCGAAACGTTGTTTAATTCCAGCAAGTGGATATTACGAATGGGCAACCGAACTTGGCTATCCAAATAAGCAACCATTTTTTATCCACTCTTCTAAGAAATATAAGGAAGATGTTAAGACTTTACTCTTTGCAGGAATTTATGATCGATGGGTTAATCAGAATGGTGAAATTTTTGAAAGCGCTGCAATCATCACAAGACCGGCAGTTTCATTTTTAGAAAAAATTCATAATCGAATGCCAACATTCTTACCTCCTGAGAGATATGACGATTGGTTAAATCCAAAGATTACTGAACTTGCTGAGATTAGGGCGATCATGGATGTTTCAGAACCCGCTGCCGATCTTCAGGCGCACCCTGTTTCAACCCTAGTAAACGCAGTCAGAAACAATGGTCCGGAACTTACTGAACCAATTGAACTTGGAGAGCCAGAGACTCTCTTTTAAATCTGTAGGCATTAAACCTGCTCGCCATAATTTGGGAATAAAGCGCCCTGCCACTCGGTTATCTATTTGATGTCAAAATGCTACCTGCCCAAGTCAGATGTAGCTTCGGTAATTTCAGGGGGTCGTAGTGGCGGTAACCTTAGGTGCATCAGTTGCCAAGCCGACCGTTAAATTTAAAGTTAATTTAGCCCACGCAAAGCTAACTCCAAGAAATATAGATTCAAGTAATCTAGATTCAAGTAATCTAGATTCAAGAAATCTTGATTCGAACGCATTAACTTTAAAGAACAGCGAGCAGATGGCCGGCGAGATTGAAGTAAAGCAAAAAGGTGGTGCGCTTACAAAAGCGAACGCTGCCGATTTAGCTGCGCGCTTTAATGCCGAAGCAATGCAATACACATCTCAGTTATATTCAGCTGCACTTCGTTATACAAAGAATCCTCACGATGCACAAGATCTTGTTCAAGATACATATGCAAAAGCTTTTACCTCATTTCATCAATTTGAACCTGGGACGAATTTAAAAGCTTGGTTATATCGAATTCTTACAACAACTTTTATTAATAATTACCGAAAAGATCAACGTCGCCCACAAGTTTCAGATACTGAAGTTGAAGATTGGCAATTACATGCTGCGGCTTCACATACAAGCGACCAGGGTAAATCCGCTGAGGATGAAGTTCTTGAAAACCTTCCAGATGGCGATGTTAAGAAGGCACTTCATGAAATTCCAGAAGAGTTTCGCATGGTCGTTTACTACGCCGATGTTGAAGGTTATGCCTATAAAGAAATTGCTGAGATTCTGAATATTCCATCTGGCACCGTCATGTCTCGTTTACATCGCGGGCGCAAATTACTTCGTGAATTATTGAGTGACTATGCAAAGAGCCGCGGCATTGGAAAGGCGGGTGCATAAAAATGGCTACGCCAAACGATCCATTATTTAATTGCATGCGCGCATTACATGACCTGCTGCTATATATCGATAATGAATTGGCAGACTTAAATGAACGCCTGGCACTTGAGAATCATTTATCTGAGTGCCAACCATGTAATTCAGAAATGGAACATGAGAAGGCAGTTGTATTTCAATTAAAGAAAGCGCTTTCAAATGAGTGCCAAGAGAGCGCTCCTAATGATTTGAATGAGCGTATTGCGCATCAAACTGCAGCGCTTGCATCTCAGATGGTTGGGCCACAAATAATTACTGAGATTCTAACTACTGAAACCACCATCATCGGTGACACAATTATTGAAATTCAAACCCATGAAGTTATTGAGACACACGAAATACCTAGGGATTTCCCACCTCTTAACTAACTCTTAAAGTAAGTTAGCCATCATGAATTTTGATGAGGCGTTAGGAGTTGTGGGTTTAGCGACCCTGACAGTTCGCCCATTGGATACATCAGTTGCTCAAGCGTTAAGTGATCTTCCAGTAATGGCAACGCCTTCACTCGCAAATCTTTTTGAAGGTGCCTGCACCGCAGCTTTAGCCGAACATTTAGATCAAGGTGAAACAACAATCACCGTAGATATTCAAATGGTTCAACATAATTCAGTTGGCGTTGCAACAGAGTTACAGGCTTACGCCTCATGTATTGAGATTGAAGATTTAGTTTTCACATTTGAAATTGAAGTACATCACGCAAATAGGTTAATTGCTTCGGGGATTGTGAAGCGCAAATTAGTTGATCGCATTACCTATTCAGCGCGCGTTGCGGCTGAAGCGATTGTTCACGAAGCCAGCTGAATCTAAAACTTTTCTTCTCAAGTTAATTTCTAACAAAAGAAAACTTGAATTTAAGCATTAAAAATCCCGCACCGTTTAGTTCATGAGTTCTAGGTCATGAACTTTGGTGCGGGATTTTTAATTAAAGAATTTACTTCTTAGTTGCCCAGAAGATCTCTGCAATCTCATCAATCTTTGCAAGCAACTTATCCGCTACTGCAACATCATTTGAACCCTTAGTTCCACCTGCGCCAGCAAGCTTTGTCGCCTCATTGAAGAGAACGTGAAGTTGTGGGTATGCCTCAAAGTGATTTGGCTTGAAGTAATCAGTCCATAGTACCCAGAGGTGGTGCTTAA
>CAYPMF010000041.1:0-8828 GCA_964411805.1 uncultured Actinomycetes bacterium
ACCAACAACCTTCACAGTTGTTCCGATGGCTTTAGTTAAACCTGCATCGAAGATACAAGAACTTGGATCAGTGACAATATCCGCTGAAACAATTGGATCTTCAGTGTAGGTTAAATAACCCTTAAGCGAACCTTCGGATGCCTTCTTGATTGCTGCGTTGATATCTGCCGCAGAAACTTCCTTAGAAAGTTCGACAGTTAAATCAGTAGCAGAACCAGTTGGCACTGGTACGCGCATCGCAAAACCATCAAGCTTGCCCTTTAGATTTGGAAGCACCAAGCTGATTGCCTTTGCAGCACCAGTTGATGAAGGAATAATTGAAACAGCTGCGGCACGTGCGCGACGAAGATCCTTATGTGGTTGATCAAGAATCACTTGATCATTTGTGTAAGCGTGGATTGTCGTCATCAGACCACGAACAATTCCAAACTCTTCATCTAGAACCTTTGCCATAGGCGCAAGGCAGTTAGTTGTGCAAGATGCATTAGAGATAATGTTGTGGTTGGCAGCGTCATACTTATCTTGGTTTACACCCATAACGATAGTTACATCTTCATCAGTTGCAGGAGCTGAAATGATTACCTTCTTTGCACCACCTGCAATGTGCTTCTTAGCATCTGCGGCCTTTGTAAAGAAGCCGGTAGATTCAATGACAATATCTGCCTTAACTTCGCCCCAAGGCAAGTTTGCTGGATCCTTCTCAGCAAATACCCGAATAGTTTTACCATTCACAGTGATTGAGTTATCTGTGTGAGTAACAGTTGCATCAAAGCGACCAAGGATTGAGTCATATTTCAATAGGTGTGCAAGCGTTGCAACATCTGTCAGATCGTTAATTCCAACGATCTCCACTGCAGCCTTTGAAGACAATGCAGCTCTGAAGAAGTTTCTTCCAATACGACCAAAACCATTAATTCCAACACGGACCACGAGATTCCCCCACTTTAAAATTCAAATATAAATGATTAATACAGCCACAGCGCTGTGATGGGACAACCCTATCAGGCTACTAATGCGTATCTTGCGCGGAAAATTGAGCCTACTCCGCGAGAAGTTCTGGCGATAAGCCTGCTTCTGTGTCTGGAATGCCCAGATCATGGGCTCTCTTATCTGCCATTGCCAATAAGCGGCGAATTCGACCAGCGATTGCATCTTTAGTCATTGGCGGTGAAGCAAGTGATCCCAATTCTTCTAAACTCGCCTGCCCAAATTTAATTCTAAGTTCACCCGCTTCACGAAGATGTCCTGGTATTTCATCTCCAAGAATCTCCATTGCTCTTGCTACGCGAGCTGATGCCGCAACTGCCGCTCTTGCTGATCTTCGTAAATTAGCGTCATCAAAATTTGCCAGACGATTTGCAGTCGCTCTAACTTCACGACGCATTCGTCGTTCTTCCCAAGCAAGAACACTTTCATGTGCACCAAGTCGAGTTAAAAGTGCAGAGATAGCATCGCCATCACGAAGAACAACGCGATCGATATTCCGAACTTCACGAGCCTTTGCGGTAATTCCTAAACGTCGCGCTGCTCCAACTAAAGCTAAAGCTGCTTCAGGACCTGGGCAAGTTATTTCTAGCGCTGATGATCTACCAGGCTCCGTTAATGAACCGTGGGCTAAAAATGCACCTCTCCAAGCAGCTTCGGCATCGCAAATTCCAGCCGAAACTACTTGTGGCGGCAAACCTCGAATAGGTCGATTATTTGCATCGACTAATCCTGTCTGCCTAGCTAGTGCTTCGCCATCTGTAATAACTCGAACAACGTAACGACTTCCCTTACGAATTCCACTTGGAGAGAGCACTGCTAATTCAGAATCATGTCCAAATATTTCATTAATATCTTTCCGAATACGTCGAGCTGTTTGAGCGGTATCAAGCTCAACCTCTATAGAAATTTTTCCGCCAGAGATATGTAATCCACCAGCAAATCTAAGGATTGCTGAGACCTCCGCTTTTCGGCAGCAAGGTTTATTAACTGCGAGTCTGCTCAGTTCATCCTTTAGCGCTGCCGTCATAGCCATGTGGGCTATCTAAGCAAATATCAGAGGAAAATGTGCGAGAAAGTGGAAGCTAATTTGCTTATATCGTGGTGATTTTGCCCGTTTTTCGAAGAATAATCACCCAATATCAATTCGCCGCCCATTTGAGTTATTAATTCAGCTAAAGCACCACCAGGCTGAGCGATCTTTTTATCTGCAATTCCAAAATCGATTTTGAGGTCTGGCATATGTGAAATGATCAGTTTTAAATGGTCGGCAGCGCTACTCCCCGCAAATTCTCCCGCATCTGCTTCCTCTGGAAGATTAAAAACCATAATTTTTTTTGCACCTGTTTCCGAAATAGCTCTTGCCTGTTCCTTCATTAAGAAATGTGGCATGACGCTCGAGAACCAAGAACCTGGTCCAAAAGTTAGAAACTCAGCTTCGGCAATTGCCTTGAGCGCAGCCGGACTTTCCTTTGGGTTATCCGGAATTAATTTAAGAGACTTAACACTCCCTGTGGCTGTGGCTACTTGAATCTGGCCACGGACAATCTCATCCTTTGTGCCATTTGTAAAAGTACCTTCAATATCCAAAGGTTCTAGCGCCATTGGTAATACTCGTCCAACAATTTTAAGAAGTTGCCCGACACGGTCGATTCCGGCAACTGGATCTCCATCGCGATCCCAAAGTGCTGTTAATAATAGATTTCCAAGTGCATGATTATTTAAATCCCCATTACTTGTGAAGCGGTATTGCAAAACTTCCGCCCAACTTCTTCCCCATTGATCATCCGCGCAGAGTGCTGCAAGGGCCATTCGCAAATCTCCAGGAGGCAATGAATTAAATTCACTTCGCAGCCTTCCACTAGAACCACCATTATCTGCAACGGTAACTACAGCAGTTATATTTGGCGTCACCTGTCGAAGCGCTGAAAGAGAGGCAGCTAAACCATGGCCGCCACCTAGAGCAACAACTTTTGGTTGAGACATTCTTAAGCTTCTTTACCTAAATCTCTATGTAGGGCAACAGCAGAAATTTTCTTTCCAGAACTATGAACTTTGCCGTTCAATCGCTTTGCTAATTCCGCCGCAATTGCAACACTACGATGCTTTCCTCCCGTGCAACCAACTCCGAGAGTCAAAAATTTTCTTCCTTCTGAAATAAATCCATTAGATATGGTTTGAAATAGATCTTGATACTTATCTAAGAACTCCGCCACATTCTCTGCACCCAAAACATTTTCGCTAACTGGTGCATCTAGACCATTGAGTGGCCTAAGTTCAGGAATCCAGTGCGGATTAGGAATAAATCTACAATCCATAACTAAATCTGCATCAACAGGAATTCCGAATTTATAGCCAAAAGAGAGAATATTTACCTTAAGGTCAGCATCATTACCTTTACTGAAAAGTTCTACGATTTTCTTATCGAGCTGATGAATATTTAGAGATGACGAGTCAATAACAATGTCAGCTGCAGAGCGCAATTCACGTAATCTCTCTCGTTCCTTGGTAATTCCATCAACAATCCGATCATTTCCTTGTAATGGATGTGGTCTTCTAGTTGACTCGAAACGACGCACTAAAACATCATCAGCTGCATCAACAAAGAGAATTTTTCTATCAATACCTTTATCGGCTAATTCAGCTAGCGAATTTGATAGATCATCAAAGAATTCCCTGCCTCTAACGTCAATAACCACGGCAATTGAAGAGGTACTTTTTGCAGAAAGTTCGTATAAATTTGCCAACATAGAAGGTGGCAAGTTATCAACTACATACCAACCAAGATCTTCTAAAGTGTGTGAAACTGTCGAGCGACCGGCACCACTCATCCCCGTAATAACCAATAACTCTTTAGAGGCCATAGCTAAGGTTATCAACTATTGGAAAGTTCGCCCGTTTCGGTATCAACGCTCTTAGTATTTATATGCGAAAGATGGTTATGGATAATTTCCGCCAATTTTTCACCAAGTCCAGGCACTTGCGCAATCTCTTCAATCGAAGCTTTTTTCAATGAACTCACTGAACCAAATTTCTCCAAAAGCGCTCTTCGACGAGATTCCCCTAATTGTGGAATTTCATCAAGTAGTGACTCCAACATAACCTTTGAACGTTTACTTCGATGAAAATTGATGGCAAATCTATGCGCCTCATCTCTAATTCTTTGCAAGAGATAGAGGCCTTCAGAATTTCTTGGCAAAATTATTGGATCCTTTGAATTTGGTAGCCAAACCTCTTCTAAACGTTTAGCTAATCCGATTAAGGCAATTTCTGATATTCCCAATTCGGCTAGCGCCTTTGCAGCAGCATTGACTTGCTGCGCTCCTCCGTCAACAACAATCAGCTGTGGTGGATAGGCAAATTTTCTCTGTCTCCCACCAGAATTTTGCAATTCAATTGGATCTATGTCCTTCTCACTTAGATATCTTTTAAATCTCCTAGTTAATACGCCGGCGATAGCTCGTGCATCATCAATAACTCCATCCTCGTTTATTGAAAATCTGCGGTAATCACTCTTTTTAATTTGACCATCTTCAAATACGACCATAGATGCAACGCTATTTGTTCCCTGGGTATTTGAAATATCAAAACATTCGATACGAAGTGGGATCTCTTCTAAATCCAGAGCGCTGGCAATCTCTTCTAGGGCTCTTCCCGAAACAGCAGAGTCGTGTGCCCCCGTACAAAGATATTGGTCTAAAGCATCGTGTGCATTTAGTTTAACAGTAGCCAACAACTCCCCATTTTAAACCATGATTTGTCTGTGGATTGTCACTTTATGGTTTGATAATTCAGACAAATATTCAGAGATAACCTTTGAATTCTCATCTTCAATATTGACTAGTACTTCGGCCGGCGGCGTAAATTCCGAATAAATCTTTACTAGCGCTGCCTGCAGCAGACTCTCTCCTTCAACCACTTCAGAAAAATCAATCACCCAAGATTTACTCCCATTAATTCGACCACCTTGAACTTTAAAAAGTGTTACCGCTGCATGGGTAATATCTTCATGAATAGCAACCAAATCTGCAGTAATAGATTCGCGTAAAAATGTTCCAGCCGTTTCAGCCGAGCGCTTTATTGCATGAATTTGATCCCTCAACTTACCTGCTCTTTCAAATTCTTCATTTGCTGAGGCGGTGATCATCTGTTTTTCTAGTTCGATTAAAACTTGGTCGGGATCGCCTTCTACAAACTTAATTAGATCTCTAGCGATTGATAAATGCTCTTCGGGCGATACTCGCCCAACACATGGAGCTGAACACTTGCCAATATCTCCCAAGAGGCAGTTTCGTTTACTTCGCTTAGCTGACTCAAAATTTCGATCCTGACAAGTTCTAATGGGATAGAGCTTCTGAAGAACATCAAATGTCGAATGCAAAGCCCAGGCATGCGCATATGGACCAAAAAAGCGAGTCTTCTTATCATCACGCTTTCTGGTGATGAATAATCGAGGAAATTCTTCACCGATAGAGATGCCCAAATATGGATAAGATTTATCATCTCTAAATTGAATATTGTATTTTGGATTTTCTTTCTTTATCCAGTTGAACTCTAATTGAAGAGCTTCGAGTTCTGTATTTACTAAGGTCCAATCCACTCTAACTGCTGAATGGACCATTTTGTAAGTCTTAGCCTGAAGGTTACTTTGAAAATAAGAATTTAATCTATTCTTGAGATTCTTAGCTTTCCCGACATAGATAACTCGATCTTTCCCATCGTAAAATCTATAAACGCCTGGATCAGTTGGAATATCTTTTGGACGGTAACTTTGTGGATCAGCCATGATTAAATTTAATTTAGAACTTCGGCAAGGAATTTTCCGGTGTAACTATTCTTCACTTTTGCAACAGCTTCCGGTGTGCCGGTTGTTAAAACTTCGCCGCCTTTTGCGCCACCCTCTGGACCTAGATCAATGACCCAATCAGAAGATTTGATTACATCTAAATTGTGTTCAATAACAATTACGGTATTACCTGTGTCCACTAGACGATTTAATACCAGCAATAACTTTCTGACATCTTCGAAGTGCAGACCGGTGGTTGGCTCATCTAGAACGTAAATAGTTCGACCCGTAGACCTTCTTTGCAGTTCGGTTGCTAACTTTACGCGTTGCGCTTCGCCGCCGGAAAGCGTTGGCGCTGATTGACCTAATCGAACATATCCAAGACCAACATCGGATAGTGTCTGTAAAAATCTAGCAATTGCGGGCACGCTTTCAAAAAATTTTAGAGCCTCTTCAATGGACATATCTAACACTTGAGCAATTGTCTTGCCCTTGTAATGAACTTCTAAAGTTTCTCGATTGTATCTAGCGCCATGGCATACCTCGCAAGGAACATATACATCCGGCAGGACGTTCATCTCAATAGTGATGGTTCCATCACCAGCGCAATTTTCGCAGCGACCACCTTTTACGTTGAAAGAAAAACGTCCCTGTTCGTAACCGCGCACCTTTGCCTCTGAAGTTTCAGCGAAAAGAGCACGCACTTTGTCGAAGAGGCCGGTATAGGTGGCTGGATTTGATCTTGGTGTTCGACCGATTGGAGATTGATCTACGTGAACGACCTTATCTAATAGTTCTAAGCCAGTTACCGTTTTATGGCGACCAGGAACCAATCTTGCGCCGTTCAATTTATTAGCAAGCACTGTGTAGAGAATTTCGTTAACTAAGGTTGATTTTCCTGAGCCGGAAACTCCCGATACTGAGACAAAGTTTCCTAATGGAAATTCAACATCGATATTTTTAAGGTTGTTTTCATGGGCACCTTTAACAATCAACTTTCGATTAGGCTCTTGAGGTCTACGCTTCTTTGGAATTGCAATAGAGCTTCTACCTGATAAATAAGCGCCGGTAATTGAGTCTTTCGCTTTAATTAATTCCTCATAACTTCCGGATGAAACAACTTTTCCACCGTGTTCGCCTGCACCTGGACCGATATCAACAATCCAGTCAGCAGTTCTGATGGTGTCCTCGTCATGTTCAACAACAATTAAAGTATTCCCCAAATCACGGAGTCGAGTTAGGGTATCTATTAAACGTCGGTTATCTCTTTGATGAAGTCCAATACTTGGTTCATCCAAGACATAAAGGACTCCGACAAGACCAGAACCAATCTGAGTTGCTAACCGAATTCGTTGAGCTTCCCCACCGGAGAGGGTTGCTGCCGCGCGAGCTAGAGTTAAATAATCCAGACCGACATCCAATAGGAATCCTAAGCGCGCATTTACCTCTTTAAAAACTCTTTCAGCAATCTTCTTCTCTCGCTCACCGAGTTTCACTTCTTTAAGAAATTTAGCGCAATCTTCAATTGAGAGATTACATAATTCAGAAATATTTTTATCTCCGATTGTTACTGCCAAAACTTCTGGTTTTAATCGACTCCCGGAACATTTTCCGCATGGAGTCTCGCGCATATAAGATTCATACTTTTCCCGGGAGTAATCGCTATCCGTTTCGCCATGCTTTCGTTCAATAAAATTTAAAACTCCCTCAAATCCTGTTGAATAATTGCGTACTCGGCCATAGCGATTTTTGTATTTAACCTGGACTTCATAATCGTATCCATTCAAAACAGCATCCTTGGCTTTGATAGAAAGCTTCTTCCAAGGGGTCGTGAGTGAAAAATTGAGATCTTTTGCCAGAGCTTCTAGAAGTCGATGGAAATATTCAGAAGTTGCGCGGCTAGACCACGGAGCAATCGCTCCTTCAATGATACTTAAATCATCATTGGGAATGACTAAATCTTGATCAACCTCTAGCTTTGTACCTATGCCGGTGCATTCAGGACATGCGCCAAATGGCGAATTGAATGAGAATGATCTAGGTTCCAACTCTTCAAAAGAGAGCCCACAATCGTGGCATGCCATGTGCTCACTGTAGGTTCGTTCTTTTTCCTTAGGGTTTTTCTCATCTACGAAATCTAGGATTACCAATCCGCTTGCCAATCGAAGCGCTGTTTCAATTGAATCGGTAATGCGAGTCTTGGATTCGGGTTTTGCAGAGAGACGATCGACCACTACTTCAATTGTATGTTTCTCTTGTTTCTTTAGCTTTGGAACTTCCTCAATTGCATAAACAACACCGTCAACTCTTACTCTTGAAAAACCTTGAGTTGTGAAATCCTTAAAAAGATCGGCAAACTCTCCCTTACGGGCTCTAATTACTGGAGCTAGAACTAAGAATTTAGTGCCGGCCTCCATATCTAGAATTTGGTCCACGATATGTTGTGGAGTTTGGCGAGTTATCGGCTTCTTGCAATTCGGGCAATGCGGTTTTCCGGCTCGGGCATAAAGCAAACGTAAATAATCATAAACTTCTGTAATAGTTCCGACAGTCGATCTTGGATTTCGATTTGTGGATTTCTGATCAATGGAGACCGCAGGTGATAACCCCTCAATAAAATCAACATCAGGTTTATCCATCTGCCCTAAGAACTGACGTGCGTATGCAGAGAGTGATTCAACATATCTACGCTGCCCTTCAGCAAATATTGTGTCGAAGGCCAGAGAAGATTTTCCGGAACCAGATAAACCGGTAAATACAATCAGCGCATTTCTTGGTAAATCAACGGAAACATTCTTTAAATTATGCTCGCGAGCACCACGAACAACTAGACGGTCAGCACTCAATTGCCCGCCTCTATCATCGCTCGTA
Source organism: uncultured Actinomycetes bacterium (assembly GCA_964411805.1). Classification (GTDB taxonomy): domain Bacteria; phylum Actinomycetota; class Actinomycetes; order Nanopelagicales; family Nanopelagicaceae; genus AAA044-D11. The sequence goes on from CAYPMF010000041.1 coordinate 8,642, forward strand.
ACTCCTTCTTCAATTCTCTAATTTCATCGCGCAATCTAGCCGCCAATTCAAATTGCAATTCAGAGGCTGCTGACTTCATCTGCTCCGTCAGTGAGTCTATGAGAGTGGCCAACTCTTGTCGCGGTAGCGACTTAGGATTTTGGCCAAATCCTGGAATTACCGCCTTGCTGTGATGTGAGTTTGCCAT
>CAYPMF010000042.1:0-8047 GCA_964411805.1 uncultured Actinomycetes bacterium
ATGAAGTTGATGGCAAGACAGAATATGTTGCGATCACAGATATTCTCGGAGCAGAAGATGCATTTGGCGATATGGATTTCAAGGTTGCCGGTACAAAGGAATTTGTTACCGCACTTCAACTTGATACCAAGCTTGATGGAATCCCAGCAAATGTTCTTGCTGGTGCACTTCTTCAAGCTAAGGAAGCACGTTTAACAATCTTAAATCTAATGAATCAAGCAATTGATGCACCAGATGAGATGAGTTTGCTTGCACCTCGCATCATTACAATCAAAGTTCCAGTTGATTCAATTGGTGCAGTTATCGGGCCTAAGGGCAAGATGATTAACCAAATTCAAGATGACACTGGCGCTGACATCACTATTGAAGATGACGGAACGATTTACATCGGAGCAATCGAAGGATCACAGGCAGAAGCTGCTAAGAAGATGATCAATGAGATTGCTAATCCACATATCCCAGAAGTTGGCGAGCGTTTCAACGGCAAAGTTGTAAAGCTTGCAACATTCGGTGCATTCATCTCATTGGTTCCAGGTAAAGATGGCTTGCTCCATATCTCGCAAATTCGCAAGATGCATGGTGGAAAGCGCATTGAAAACCTAGAAGATGTAATGAAGGTTGGAGATGAAATCGAAGTTGAAATCGGTGAGATCGATCCAAAGGGCAAGTTCTCATTGGTTCCAGTTCTTCCTGAAGGAAGCTCAACCGAAGAATAATTAATGGCAAAAACGATTCTCCCTAGCGGATTGCGAATTGTTACCGAAGAGGTAAATACAGTTCGCTCCGCTGCGGTGGGAATCTGGGTAAATGTTGGCTCTCGCGATGAAAGTACTTCAACCGCGGGAGCTTCTCATTTTCTCGAGCACTTATTATTTAAGGGAACAAAGAATCGAACTGCGCTAGATATTTCATCATCAATTGAAGCGGTTGGCGGTGAGATGAATGCATTTACTAGCAAGGAATACACCTGCTTCTACGCAAGAGTTATTGATACCGATTTAACTCTCGCCATAGATGTACTCTCAGATTTAATTACCTCATCAACTGTGCAGGCTGCCGACGTTAAGGCAGAGGCAAATGTAGTTCTTGAAGAGATTGCAATGCGCGATGATGATCCATCAGATCTAATTCATGATTTATTTCTTGAGACTTATTACGGCGATTCCCAATTGGGTAGACCAATTCTTGGGACAGTTGCGTCGATTAAGGGAATGTCTCGCAACACTGTTTATAACTATTACAAGAAGCGTTATTTACCTCAAGATATCGTCGTAGCTGTCGCCGGAAACATAAAGCACAAGCAAGTAGTGAAATTAGTTGAAGCCGCGCTTTCAAAAGACGGTTTTTTAGATAAACCAAAGAGTGATTTCAGATTGCGCAGCTCCGCGCCAGCAAAGATTGCAGGCCGTGGCAAAGTTGGAATAGTCGATCGCAAAACTGAACAGGCACATCTTCTTTATGGCGTAGATGGTGTTTCTAGAAATGATGATCGTCGCTTTGCGCTAAGCATTCTCGCTTCTGCACTTGGCGGCGGAATGTCATCCCGCTTATTTCAAGAGATTCGCGAGAAGCGTGGCCTGGCGTATTCGGTTTACTCATATATTCAACAATTTGCAGGCAGCGGTTCACTCTCTTTTTATGCCGGTTGCCAACCACAAAAGGCGGAGGAAGTTATCTCAATTATTCGAGATATCACTGGCCAGGTTGCTAAGAGCGGAATTACCGATGAAGAGATCAATCGTGCAAAAGGCGCGGTTCGTGGAGCGCTTGTACTAAGTCAAGAAGATAGCGCCTCTCGGATGAATCGAATTGGAAAATCAGAATTGGTCTACGGTGAAATTATGAGCTTTGATGAGATTCTTAAGCGCGTAGCAGCTGTGACACATGATGAAATTCGAGAAATAGCCAGCGAACTATTAACAGTATCTCCTACGCTTGCAGTAGTGGGGCCATTTAAAAGTTCAAGTAAATTCGAGAAGGTGATTAAGTGACTATAAAGGTTGGCGTGCTCGGCGCTAAGGGTCGAATGGGTTCTGAAGCAGTTAACGCAATCAACGCTGCACCCGATCTTGAATTAGTTGCTGCAATTGATCTTGGAGATTCAATTGATTCTTTAATCGCTAGTGGCGCGCAAGTGGTTGTCGACTTCACCCACCCAGATTCTGTAATGAAGAATTTAGAATTCGCGATTAATAATGGAATTGGCGTAGTAGTTGGCACTACAGGCTTTGATGAAAAGAAGTTGAACCAAATTAAAGAGTGGCTTTCAAAGCAACCAAAGGTAGGAGCACTTATCGCTCCAAATTTTGGCCTTGGCGCAGTATTAATGATGCAATTTGCAGCTAGCGCAGCAAAATATTTTGAATCAGTTGAGATTGTTGAACTGCATCACCCAAATAAAGCAGATGCTCCATCTGGAACTGCAGCGAGAACTGCTGAATTAATTACGGAAGCGAGAAAGTCTGTTAAGAAAGAGGCGATGCCTGATGCAACTTCGGCATCGCTACCAGGAGCGCGCGGTGCAAAAGTTGGCGACGTGCCAGTTCACTCAGTTCGCTTGCGTGGGCTAGTTGCACACCAAGAAGTTATTTTGGGCGATTTAGGCGAGACTCTAACTATTCGCCACGATTCAATTGACCGCACTGGATTTATGCCAGGTGTTTTACTTGGAATAAGAAAAGTTGTTGTAACACCGGGGCTGACTTATGGCCTTGAGAACTTTATGGATCTAAAGTAAAAGGAGAAAGTTATGAGCAATGTAATTATGTATGGCGCAGAATGGTGTGGTGATTGCCGCCGTTCAAAGAAGTTTTTAGATACCAATAACGTTTCATACACATATGTCGATGTCGAAGCTGACCCTGAAGCCTCAGATAAAGTTATTGCAATCAATGGTGGTCAACGTTCAATTCCAGTAATCATTTTTGAAGATGGATCACATTTAACCGAACCTTCAGATATTGCTTTAAAGGAAAAGTTAGAGTCGCTAAATATTCTTTAAAATAAGAATTTAAAGGCTAGTGCTGAACTTAGCGCTGAGCCCAGTACGACTGTAAGAAATGAGCGCTTAAGTACGAGCAATAAAATAGCGGTTGCAAGTCCAATAATTCTCTGATCTGCAACTAACTTCGTCTTATTAGCAAAGACATTGACTGCCACTAGTGCGGTAAGCAAAGATATTGGAATTAAGTTATTGACTCGGGTAAATCTTGGTTTCTCTAGCCAAGAATGGGGAATTACAGTTCCAAGATATTTAAGGGCATAGCAAATAAGGCTTGAACCTATTACTGCAATCCAGGATTGGCTCATTTTCGCCATCCAAAAGCTAAGGCCAACAATGCACAAGAGATAATAGGCAGACCAGCTGGAAGAATTGGCGTAAGAGCAATTGAAATAATGGTTGCAGCTAAAGCTAGCGTCCAACTCTTCTTATCTTTAAGCCTTGGCCAAACTAATCCTAAAAATGCTGCAGGTACAGCAGAGTCAAGTCCCCATTGAGCTGGTTCGCCAATAGATTGCGCTCCAACGGCTCCAATCAAAGTAAATAAATTCCACCAGAAGTAAACGCCGATACCTGTGTACCAAAATCCCTTAACAGAATCTCTTTGGTTTTCTTGTGCAAGTGAGATTCCAGTTGATTCATCAATCGTTAATTGTGCTCCTACTAAACGCTTAAACCCTTTTAACTCTAATATGGGTTTCATGCGAAGTGAATAAAGTGCATTTCGTAATCCAAGTAATCCACCGGTACCAATTGCATTTGCTGCAGTTCCTCCTGCACCAACTACTCCGATGACAGCAAATTGCGATGCGCCTGAAAATAAAACCAGAGAGAGAAAGCAAGCTTGCGCTACTGAGAAATGATTTGCTACCGCGGCTGCACCAAAAGCGCTCCCATATAAACCTACGGCAAATGAGAGCCCCATCGCATCGCCCTTAACAGACACGCCGTTATTCTGCCCTAATACCGGAGAGAATTGCTCCTCTTTTATAGGGTCGGGCATATGAGCCAAGAACACGAAATCATTTTTAGAGACGATGTAACAGTTGAATTAGTAAAGGCAAGCGCAAGCGATGCAGATGTTGTTTGGGCAGCGCGCGTATCCACAGCAGGCGATAAGTCACTTGAATCAGTAGGTAACGCAGCTGATCGCGATGCCGGTCTAATTAATTATTTGGCTCGTGAGCGTCATGGAAGTCCTTTCGAACATACTTCAATGACATTCTTTATCTCAGCTCCAATCTTCGTATTCCGTGAATTTATGCGACATCGAATCGCTTCATATAACGAGGAGAGCGGTCGCTATCGCGAACTCCGTCCAGTCTTTTATGTACCAAGTAAAGAACGTAAATTGGTGCAAATTGGAAAGACTGGTGCATATGAATTTATCGAAGGAACACCAGAACAATATGAATTAGTAGTTAAATCAATTAAAGAGAGCTGCACTTATTCTTATCAACGCTATCAAGATATGCTTAACGCTGGCGTTGCACGTGAAGTTGCTCGCGCCGTTCTTCCAGTAACTCTTTACTCATCGATGTATGTAACAATGAATGCTCGTGCTTTGATGAATTTCCTTTCACTACGTACATCTCGTGAAGGCTCACATTTCCCTTCATATCCTCAACGTGAAATTGAGATGGTCGCGGAGAAGATGGAGAAGCATTTTGAGAGCTTGATGCCTCTTACTTACGCTGCCTTCAATAAATCTGGTCGCGTTTCCCCATAACCTAGTTCTAGACTGCCGCTATGGATATCCCAGCACCATTTGGTCGCTTAACAACGGCGATGATTACGCCGTTCACAAAGAGCGGCGAAGTTGATTGGGCAGGCGTTGAAAAGATAGCAGCGCACTTAATTTCAACTGGCCATGATGCGCTAGTACTTAACGGAACCACAGGCGAGGCGCCAACTACAAGTGATGATGAGAAAGATGAGATCATCAAAGTTGTTAGAAAAGTAATTGGCCCAAATGTAAAAATAGTTGCCGGTGCTGGAAATAACGAAACTTCGCATTCAGTTGAGCAAGCGAAGCGGGCAGCTAAAGCTGGCGCCGACGCACTTTTAGTTGTCACTCCTTATTACAACAAACCACCTCAAGCCGGTGTTGCAGCACACTTCACTGCGATGGCAGACGCAACCGATCTTCCAGTAGTTATGTATGACATTCCTGGACGCACTGGTATTGAAATTGAGAGCGACACGATTGTTAAATTATTTGAACATCCAAAAATTGTTGCTCTGAAAGATGCCAAGGGAAATGTTGCGGCAACTTCATGGGTAATAAAGCGGTGTGGAATTCCCGTTTATTCTGGTGACGATATATTGAATTTGCCACTGCTTTCAGTTGGTGCAGTTGGTGTTATCTCTGTTTGTGCCCACACTGTTGGTGCGGATATGCGAGAGATGTTGGATGCATGGTTTGCTGGCAATGCAAAGCGAGCGCTAGAGATTCACCAAAAACTATTACCGGTATTTACTGGAACTTTCCGCACTCAAGGTGCGATTCTGACAAAGGCTGCGCTAAATGGAATGGGCCTTCCTGGTGGATTTACTCGTTTGCCTCTTGTCGATGCAACAGATGCGCAGAAAGCGCAACTCAAAGAAGACTTTCGACAAGCTGGAATTAATTTAAATTAATGAATCATCCCCATCCAGATCTTCCATTTCCTTCAAAGCTTGATAAGGGAACGCTTCGGATAGTCGCACTTGGCGGCTTAGGCGAAATCGGCAGAAATATGACCGTCTTCGAATACGAAGGCAAATTGTTGATTGTTGATTGTGGCGTTCTCTTTCCAGAAGAGAGTCAACCTGGAATTGATTTAATTCTTCCTGATTTTTCATACATTAGAGAGCGCCTACATGATGTAGTTGCAATCTTCTTAACGCATGGCCATGAAGACCATATCGGCGCTGTTCCATATTTACTTAAGGAGCGCGGAGATATCCCAATTATTGGCTCCAAATTAACTCTTGCATTTGTTGATGCAAAACTTCGTGAGCGCCGAATCATTGCGCCACAAATTGAAATTAAAGCAGGGCGTTCCCAAAAAATTGGACCATTTGAATTGGAATTTATCCAAGTAAATCACTCAATCCCGGATGCGTTGGCTGTTGCAATTAAAACTCCAGCCGGATTAGTTCTTGCAACCGGTGACTTTAAGATGGATCAAATTCCACTAGATGGTAGAACCACTGACTTAAATAGATTCCGTGAATTAGGTGAAGCTGGCGTTGATTTATTTATGGTCGATTCAACAAATGCCGATGTTCCTGGATTTACGACAGCCGAACGAGATATCGCTCCGGTAATTGATCAAGTTATTTCTACTACTGAGCGCCGAGTAATTGTCGCCTCATTCTCATCTCATGTGCACCGTGTGCAACAGGTAATCGATGCGGCACATCGCCATAATCGCAAAGTTGCATATATTGGTCGCAGCATGATTCGAAATATGCGATTGGCAGAAATGCTTGGTTATTTAAGAGTTCCAGCAAATGTAATTATCGAGCAAGATGATCTTGATAAATATGGTGATGATTTAGTTTTAATTTGTACTGGCTCTCAAGGTGAACCGCTAGCTGCACTATCTCGAATGGCAAATGGTGATCACCAAATACGAGTTGGCAAGGGCGATACAGTTATTTTTGCCTCATCTCTAATTCCGGGAAATGAAAAGCCAGTTTCAAGAGTATTAAATGAACTCTCGCGCTTTGGTGCAACTGTTGTTCATAAAGGTAATGCAATGGTTCACGTATCCGGACATGCCGCTGCCGGTGAATTGCTCTTCTGTCATAACTTGATCAAGCCAAAGAATGTTCTTCCAATTCATGGGGAGTGGCGCCACCTTCGCGCAAATGCAGAGTTAGCAATAAAAGCTGGTGTTCCAAGAAAGCGCGCACTTGTAATTGAAAATGGAATCGTAGTAGATCTTAAAGATGGTTTTGCAGATGTAGCTGGTGCGATTCCAGTTGGCTATGTTTATGTAGATGGGCAAACTGTTGGCGAGATTACCGAAAGCTCTCTTAAAGATCGAAGAATTCTTGGTGAAGAAGGTTTTATTTCTGTAATAGTTGTGATTGATTCACAAAGCGGAAAGATTGTTGCCGGGCCTGACATTCATGCGCGTGGATTTACTGAGGATCATGCTCTGTTCGACGAAGTAAAAGGAAAGATTGAAAAGGCGCTAGCTAAAGCTGTTAAAGATGGAATTAATGGAACACATCAATTGCAACAAATTGCCAGAAGAACAATTGGTTCATGGGTTGGCGAAGAACATCGCAGAAAACCAATGATTGTTCCAGTTGTGATTGAGGTATAACGGCGCGCCTAGCCTAAGCAAGTAGTAACAACGCTTTATCGTTAGCCTCGATGGCCGCGCGGAAAAGTAAAAAGAACCGCCCCTCAATTCTTGGAAAATTCTTCGGATTGTTGGGTGCGATTTGGCGTCTAATCGCTAAAGCTTTAGGCAGTTCAATTCGTTTTATTTTTAGAGCATCTTCAGAATTAGATGAGGCACATCGCCGCGATGGAATCGCATTCCTATTATTAATTGCAGGCCTTATTGCTGCAGCAGGAACTTGGTTTCATTTAAATAATTTGGTTGGCCATGGAATTTATGCTGGAGTATTTGGATTAGCGGGCAGACTTGGTTATTTAATTCCAGTTGTATTTATTTATTTCGCTTTTAGGCTCTTCAAATCTCCAGATGAGGGCAGATCAACAGCTCGCATCACAGTAGGAATAGTTCTTCTAATTCTCTCAATATCTGGCTTGGTCCATATATTTAATGGTTCAACAGGAACTGGCCAAACTGCAATTCGCCACGGTGGGGGATGGATTGGTTATGGGGTTGCAACACCAATGGTTGCCCTCCTTACAACAATCTTGGCAATCCCAATTCTTTTTATCATTTTCTTCTTCGCAATTTTGGTGATCACTTCTACGCCAGTTGCTGATGTAATTAATAAGGTTCGAACTATTATGCATTGGGGAACTCAGAAAGTCAGCGATGCTCGTGCTGCGAGAGCTGAAGAATTTGAAAT
>CAYPMF010000043.1:0-7976 GCA_964411805.1 uncultured Actinomycetes bacterium
AACTGGGCGCTCAAAAGAACTTATCTGGCCAACTTGCTTTTGAATTAACACCACCTAAATTAACTCCAAGCGGACTTCCAGATTTAACCGCCAGTGAAGTAGTTCGCAACGAAGTTGATCTACTTGGTATCGATGTCTCTTCGCACCTACTTGAGTTCTATGGCGAATTCTTAAATTCAATAGGCGCAGTTCGTTCTTGTGATTTAATTAAAGAGCGCGCTGGTTCATCTGTCTTAGTTGCTGGCGTTAAGGTCGCACTTCAAACCCCACCGGTTAGATCTGGAAGGAGAGTTATGTTCTTGACGGTTGATGATGGCTTTGGTTGCAATGACATTACCTTCTTTGAGGATGTTCAGAAATCTTGCGCTGCCCTGCTTCGAAACTCTTGGCTCTTTCTTATACGCGGTGAAGTACGCCGGACTGGCCCTCGCGGGGTTTCAATTCGCGCTACGGAGGCTTGGGAGTTGGCTGATTCATTTAGTGAATGGCGTAGCCTCTAGCACGATGGAAAGCCAAACTATTCTCCACGTTGATATGGATGCATTCTTTGCATCGGTTGAGGAACGGGATAACCCGCAATTAAAAGGGAAGATCGTTGTAGTTGGTGCAGGGGTCAGAGGAGTTGTCTCATCTGCAAATTATGTTGCTCGCAAATATGGAATTCGAGCGGCGATGCCAGTTTCTCAAGCTAAACGATTGGCTCCAGAAGCAATCTTTATCTCGCCAAATATGGAGCGATATTCAAAAGTTTCAGATGCGGTTATGAAAATCTTCTCTGCATACACGCCACTCATAGAGCCGCTCTCGCTCGATGAAGCATTTTTAGATGTAACAGGGGCAAGAAAACTTCTCGGAAGTGGGCGAGAAATTGGTGAAGCTATTCGTAAACAAGTCGAGAAAGAAGAAGGCATTACTTGTTCAGTTGGAATTGCGCCAAATAAATTTATCGCAAAGTTAGCATCTGGACGCTGTAAGCCAAATGGTTTACTTGAGATTACCCAAGAACGAATTCTAGATTTTCTCCATCCGCTGCCAGTTTCTGAAATATGGGGAGTGGGCCCAAAAACAAATGAACAATTACTCGATCTTGGATTGCGTACTGTTGCTGATATTGCAAATACCCCTAAAGCCACTCTAATCCGGGCACTTGGTGAATCACTAGGTGAACATCTCCATGAACTTTCATGGGGGAGAGATTTCCGTGAAGTGGAAACTGTCGAGGTAGATAAATCAATTAGCGCAGCAACCACCTTTGATATGGATATTGATGATGAAGAGATTTTATTAAAAGAGCTGCTAAGGATGTGTGAGCGCGCAGCTGGGAGAATGCGCGAGAAAGAGATGTCCTCAAGAACGATTGCAATTAAAGTTCGCTTTGCTGATTTTAAAACCATAAATCGCTCAAAGACTCTACCCTCACCAATTACAAGCACCAATCAAATCTATGAAGTTGCAAAGAATTTATTTTTAGCACTTAAATTGGAGCGCGCACGAATTCGTTTGATTGGTGTTTCACTTGAAAATTTAAGTGAAGGCGAAGAGAGCTTTGAACAGATGTCACTTGGCGAGCGCGATAAGGGTTGGCGCGAAGCAACCGCTGCTATCGATGCCGCAACGCAAAAGTTTGGCCATGGAAGCGTCCGACCTGCCCGCCTATTTGATGGCGAGAGCGAGGATAAGTAGCGAATTCCGCGCGCTTGTTCTACCCTCTGTATGTGCCACTCTCTGATCACGAACGCCAAGTACTTGCGGCGATGGAGGCTGCCTTAGAGAAGGAAGACCCAAAGTTGGTCTCAGCGCTTACTGGTTTGCCAACTGGCGGCAAGGGCTTTGGGATCGGAGCAATAACGCTGATCGCTGGAATGGCAGTTTTGATAGGCGGCCTGGTGGCAAAATCAGTTCTAATTGGAGCGCTCGGCTTTGTAATTGCCTTAGTTGGCTTAGTAATAGGTATCAATGCGCTCCCTAAGCCTGATCAAGCAGGATCAAAGAGCGCTCGTCCTAAGCGTTCGAGCTGGGCAGACCGTATGAATGAGCGTTGGGATAACCGCGAACAACAGTAAATAAATCTCGTCCCGCAACCACCTCCATGAGGTGGTTTTTTTGCGCCCAAAATCAGGAGCGTGGGGGAAGAAATGGGAAAAAAGAGGGGATAAATGGTTGATTTTGGAGGAAAGTGGAGTAAAGTGGGGTACTGAGCGTAATTCGGGGGAATTTAGCTTCAAAGTTATTCGGGGGAGGTGGAGATGTTTCTCGGTACTCATGAGCCAAAGCTCGATGAAAAAGGGCGAATCATTCTTCCGGCTCGTTTCCGCGATGAACTTTCAAATGGCCTAGTTATAACCAAGGGCCAAGAGCGTTGCCTCTATGTATTTCCTTCAAATGAATTTTCAGCAATTACAGATCGTCTGCGCCAGGCGCCCGTCACCGAAAAAGCAGCACGCGATTACATGCGCGTGATGTTTGCTGGCGCGCACGATGAAGTACCAGACAAACAAGGTCGCGTAACTATCCCAAATGGTTTACGTGAGTACGCAGCTCTTGAAAAAGATTGCGTAGTTATCGGTGCAAATACTCGCTTAGAAATTTGGGATAGCGAATCTTGGAAATCTTATTTGGCAGATCGTGAGAAGAGTTTCTCGGATGTCTCAACGGAGGTACTGCCTGGTCTTTTTTAAGACTCTATTAAATATTTATTAATTGTGGCCATTGCCGACCCCACGAGCGACGCCCCTTCCCCGGCGCCGCACCCCCAAGATCCGTCGGCCGGCAATGACCAGAGTTAATAAAAGCAAGAAAAGAAAATTAATTAAGAAGTGAGTTAAGAAAGGGGAAGATGTGGTTAACACAAAGCATGTACCAGTTGCGTTAGAGCGCTGCATTGAACTTCTCGCCCCTGCAATCTTAAATTCAACAAACCCGATTATTGTGGATGCAACGCTTGGACTTGGTGGACATTCATTTGAATTACTTTCGCGATTTCCAAGTCTGAAAATTATTGCGATTGATCGCGATCAAAGCGCCCTCGCACACGCTAAAGAACGCCTTGCAAAATTTGATGGACGAATCTCATTTAATCACGCTGTTTTCAGCGAGTTCACTCAAGTGCTTGCAGAAAATGGAGTGAGCGAAATTGATGGAGCTCTCTTTGATTTTGGCGTTTCATCAATGCAGTTGGATGAATCGGACCGTGGCTTTTCTTATTCAAAATCTGCACCACTTGATATGCGAATGGATCAATCACAAGGAATCACTGCGCAACAAATAATTGATACTTATGAAAAGCCTCAACTTGTTCGCATCTTGCGCCAATATGGTGAAGAGAAATTTGCGCCAAAGATTGCCGAAAATTTAATTAAAAATCGTGGTCAAATCACCAGCACCGAAGAGCTTGCTGAATTAGTAAAGGCGAGCATCCCCGCGCCGGCACGTCGTACAGGCGGAAATCCAGCAAAGCGAACATTCCAAGCTCTGCGCATCGAAGTTAATGGAGAGTTGAAGGCGTTAGAAATTGCTATCCCAGCAGCTATTGCTGCCTTGCGCGTAGGTGGACGAATCGTCGCTCTTTCTTATCAATCCCTTGAAGACAAAATTGTTAAGGAAATTTTTGGTGAGATAACGAAATCAAAGACTCCACTTGGTCTGCCAATTGAACTTCCAAACAGCAAAGCGAAGTTCAAACTGCTGACTAAGGGGAGCGAGGTTGCCTCAGATTCAGAGATCGCCATTAATTCAAGGGCCCAATCACTTCGCCTACGGGCAATAGAGCGGGTGGCGGCATAATGGCAATTACAAATTTAGTTCCGGTCTTTGACCGAATTTCTAAGCCGAACCTGAGGGTTATTGCCGGAAATATTTCTGTTGAGAAGATTCATCCAAGGAATTTTCTAATTTTAATACTAACTGTCTTTTCACTTTGTTTCTTATTGCAATCTTTTATTTCAATCATGAATACATCGGATGCTTTTGCACTTCAATCACTCAAGCGAGAGCGTAATCTCATTCAAGATCAGAGAGATGCAATTCTGGTTGAGGTAAATCAAAAGAGCTCACCAGATGCTTTGGCTACCGCCGCCGGGAAACTTGGGATGAAGCCTGCCGAATCAGTCACGTATATTGATTTGAGTTCAAAATGAGCCACAATAATCAAATAAATAAGCGAATAAACGTTTTAATTGGCTTTGCAGTGGGTTTTTTTGGCTTAATAATTCTTCAACTATTTAATGTGCAAGTTGTAAAAGCTTCTAGTTACGCAAACAAAGCTACCAATGAGCTGAAGCGAACTTCAATTCAACTTGCACCACGTGGTGAAATTACTGATATTAATGGCGTCCAACTCGCACGAAGCGTTGCCGCTGAAACTATTGTTGTAGATCAAACTGAAATAGCAGATCCAGCATTGGCAGCCGAAATTACTTCACCAGTTCTTGGAATGTCCGTCGAAGAATTGACTGCGCTTTACACAGGAAAACTTCTCTACAAAAAAATCTTAGTAAATGCCTCTCCGGCGACTTGGCTAAATTTGCAACAGACCATTGCTGCGTACAACAAAAAAGTCTTAAAGGAAAAGGGAGGGATATCAAAGCGTATTGTTGGATTTTTCTCGGAGCGAAGTTACGTGCGCGATTATCCAACTGGCAAGCTTGCTTCTTCTCTTATTGGTTTTATTAATGATGCTGGTTCAGGAGCTGCCGGAATCGAATCTAGTATGAATAACACACTCACTGGAGTTAACGGTGAATATGTGTTTGAAAACGGAGCTGGAAATATCATCCCGGGTTCAGCAAAAATTAGAACTAATGCAAAAGTAGGTACTTCAGTAAAATTAACTATAGATCGCGATATTCAATGGGTTGCGCAAGATGCAATCAGTACCGCTGTTAAGAAGGCAAGCGCTAAGTCAGGGACCGTAATTGTTATGGATCCAAAGACTGGCGCAATTCTGGCTCAAGCGAGCGCTCCAACATTTGATCCTGCAATTAAGAAGACAATTACGCTAAATAGCATTAGAAATCCTGCCGTGCAGGATGTTTATGAACCAGGCTCTACCGGTAAAGTAATTACAGTTGCGGCAGCGATCGAAGAACATAAAACAACGCCGACTAGCGTATTTACAATTCCATATGCTCTTAAGGTAGGTACACGTACCTATCACGATCACGAAAAGCATGGCACACAACGCTTAACAACTACTGGTTTATTAGCTGTATCTTCAAATACTGGAGCAATTCAAGTTGGACAAAGTTTAGGAAGCGATACTCTGCACAACTACCTTACTAAATTTGGAATTGGTCAGAATACAGGCTCACACCTTCCTGGCGAGAGTTCAGGGCTCCTACTTCCGCTTTCACAATGGAGCGATTCAACGCTTCCGACAAATGCATTTGGTCAGGGATATTCAGTTACAGCTCTTCAAGCAACTAGTGTTTTTGCAACTATAGCTAATGATGGTGTTCGAGTTCCACCAACGGTTGTTGCTGGCACTACCGATTCAAGCGGAAATTTCTCACCAGCAAAACAGGGCCAAGCTGAGCGAGTGATTAGCGCAAGCACTGCTCGTGAGATGCGCGCGATGTTAGAAAGTGTTGTTTCAGAAAATGGAACCGCGCCAGCTGCAGCTATTAAGGGATATCGAGTTGCAGGAAAAACTGGTACAGCGCAACGCTATAACGACAAGTGCAATTGCTATTCAGGCTACACAGCTTCATTTATTGGCTTCGCACCTGCGGATCAACCAAAGTATGTAGTTAGTGTGACGATTCAAGACCCAGCAGGTATGCACTGGGGTGGCGTCCTAGGTGGACCAGTCTTTAAAAAAGTAATGACATTTACACTTCAAAATAAGGGAGTGGCACCAACAACCGGAACACTCAAGACATATCCACTATCGGAAAAAGATTTAAAAAAGGTTGCGTTAAAGCAATGATTAGAGCACTGAGTGGAGTTCAAAAGTCACTGAGTGATGTTGCTAAATATTTAGGACAGGAAAGTGGCTCCGATTTAATTGTGAGAGGGATTTGTAGTAGTTCAAGAAACATCGATGCAGGTGATCTCTTTGTTGCTATTCCAGGATCAAAGGAGCATGGAGCTAGATTCCTAGATGAGGCGCTTTCAAAAGGCGCTGTTGCTGTAGTAACTGATAAAGCAGGATCAGATTTAATTGGCAGAAAACTTCCCGTTTTAGTTGTCGCTAACCCTAGATTGATTTTAGGACCTCTTTCAGATTGGTTTTATGGCTCTCCTTCTTCAAAGTTCAATCTCTTTGGTATTACTGGGACAAATGGAAAGACAACAACCTCATTTTTGTTAAATCAGATTTGGAAAAGCGCCGGGAAGAGCACTGCGCTAATTGGAACTCTTGGAGTTGAAATCTGTGGGGAGTTAAGTAAAGGAGCCTTTACAACGCCAGAAGCTGATGAGTTAACAAATATTTTTGCGGCTGCCACGGAACGCCATGTAGTAAATGGAGTCATGGAAGTTAGCAGTATTGCTATTGAGATGGGCCGTGTTGCAGGGTCAAGATTTAAAACCGTTGCATTTTCTAACCTGACTCAAGATCACTTAGATTTTCATGGAACGATGGAAAATTATGGAAAGGCAAAGCGAAAGCTTTTTTCTCTGGAATATGCAGAAAGCGCCTTAATCAACATTGATGATCAATTTGGTAAAGAGCTTTTTGAAAATTGCGCAATTCCAGCAAACTCAGTCTCGCGAGCAAATCGAAAAGCAATTTGGCACTATGAAAAAATTGCGCAAAATGGAAATCTCACAGAAGTATCAATTCGTGGCGAAGGCGGAATTCTGATTGAAAGTGAAGTCTCATTAATCGGAGAACATAATTTAGATAATTTGATTCTTGCAGTCGCACTTGCGTTCCAAAGTGGGGTAGATCCGCTTGTTATTGCAGCCGCACTTCCATCCCTTCGCGGTGCGCCAGGGCGGCTAGAGCCAGTAAATGTTGGACAGGATTTCCTAGCCCTAGTTGATTATGCACACACACCAGATGCAGTTAAGCGCTCACTTCAAGCGGCCAATAAATTATCGAAACGCGTTATTGCAGTTCTTGGATGTGGCGGAAATCGCGATTCATCAAAGCGCGCAGTCATGGGAGTCGAACTAGCTTCTGGCGCCGCGCTCTCAATTTTTACGAGTGACAATCCACGTTCTGAAAATCCAGAATCAATTTTAGATGCAATGATGGAACGAGTAGCGGATGAAGAGAAAAATATTAGGATTACAGATCGCAGAGAAGCTATTGCTTATGCTGTAGCAAATGCAAATAAGGGCGATTGTTTAATTGTTTTAGGTAAAGGTCATGAAGCAGGACAAGAAATTAATGGCCAGATATTTCCATTTGATGATCGGATTGAGCTAGCAAAGGCAATCGAGGGCCTTTCATGAAGAAAATTTCAATCGATGAAATTGTAAAAATCGTAAATGGAAGCGCCCATAATCTTGATGGAACGAAAAAAATATCAGCTTACGCAGTTATTGATTCTAGCGAAGCTAAACAAGGGACTTTCTTTGCTGCCTTTGTAGGAGAAAATTCAGATGGTCATAACTTTGCCGAATCTGCAATCAAATCTGGAGCAGAATTTACCCTCGCATCTAAGCCGGTGGCTGGACCTCATATTTTGGTTGACGATGTATTGAAAGCTTTAACGAATCTTGCAAAATTTAATCGAGCTTCACTAACTAATTTAAAAGTAGTTGCAATTACTGGATCGCAAGGTAAGACAACTGCAAAGGATTTAACAAGACACCTACTGGAAGTAGCTGGAAACACAATTGCGCCAAAGGCATCGCTTAACAATGAACTTGGCGTCCCATTGCTTCTTTTACAGTGCAATGAAGAGACAAAGTTTTGCATCGTTGAAATGGGGGCAAGGCATAAGGGAGATATCGCTCATTTGGTTGAAATCGCATCGCCAAATATCGGAGTTGTATTAAATGTAGGCCATGCACATATTGGAGAG
>CAYPMF010000044.1:0-7876 GCA_964411805.1 uncultured Actinomycetes bacterium
GGCTTGCTCATGTTGGATAGCCTACGCGGATAATGAATATCTCGTCACCTTGGCTCCGCTCATATCTCAACGGGGAGATAAGTGAGCCACTTGTTATTTCTACAACAGGAAGTGGTGGCGAAGTTAAAAAGGTTGAGATCCCTGCAGCTGCTCTGATCGAATCAGCAAAAGCTGCTCATAAATTCTTAGGTGCAGTAGCTGGAAATACGTGGTCGATTTTGCTTCCAACAAATCACATAGCCGGCATAAATGTTTTAGCTAGATCAATTCTCTTAAATTCTGAAGTTAAAACCGTGGATGAAAAATCAGATTTCACTTCAATTGTCCCAACTCAACTTCATAAAGCGCTCACCGAAGATAAAAAATTATTAAACCACTTACAAAGTTGCAAAGCGGTTTTAGTTGGTGGCGCTCGACTATCCGAAAGTTTGCTCGCATCTGCAATAGATGCTGGAATAAATGTGGTCACTACATATGGTTCCACTGAGACCTGTGGTGGTTGTGTCTATAACGGCATTCCACTTGATGGAGTTGAAATTCAAATTGTTGATGGTTTAATCGAAATTAAAACCCCTGGAATGAATTCTGGAAAATGGATTAAGACAAATGACTTGGGAGAATTTAAAAACGGAAATCTACTTATAAATGGTCGAGCTGACGATGTAATTATTAGTGGCGGTGAGAATATTTCACTGCAAAGATTAGAAAAATTTCTAGAGAATAAATTCTCCGGCCAAAACTTTCTGGCATTAGGTTTGCCTGATGAGAAGTGGGGCCAAGCACTCGCGCTTATAAGTGATAAGGAACTACCAGATTCGCTAAATTCAGAAATCAATTTAGGCCTTGAAAAGATTTATATTCCAAAATTCACAAAAGTTGTAAAGGAAATCCCAACCATTGGAATTGGAAAATATGATCGAATTGCCGCAAAGAAGTTATTCTTAAGTAATGAATAAGTGGATTCTTGGCGCACGTCCGCGCACTTTGCCAGCCGCAATTGCTCCAGTATTTGCAGCGACCGCATTGGCTTATAGAGAAAACACTGAAATAAATTGGAGCAATGCATTCCTAGCTTTGCTGGTAGGAATACTCCTGCAAATTGGCGTTAATTATTCAAATGATTATTCAGATGGAATCAAGGGAAGCGACAACGAACGCGTCGGTCCAATTCGTCTAGTTGGCAGCGGACTTGCGAGCGCTAAATCTGTAAAACGGGCTGCACTTATTACTTATTTATTGGGCGCAATTGCGGGACTAACTTTGGCGCTAAGAACTAATTGGATTTTGATTGCACTTGGAGCTCTCGCTATTGCAGCGGCCTGGTTTTATACCGGTGGCAAACGACCTTATGGCTACCGCGGCCTTGGCGAAGTTAGCGTCTTTATTTTCTTTGGTCTCGTCGCAACTATCGGAACCTATTACAGCGTAAGTAAATCAATAACCATCTGGGCAGTATTACTTGGTGTGGAGATGGGTCTACTTGCTTGTGCAATTCTTGCAATAAATAATCTCCGAGACCTTCCTAAGGATGGCTTAGTCGGAAAGCGAACTTTCGCAGTTCGGTTGGGCGATAACGGTGCGCGAAAACTTTTTTTCTGGTTACTAATTATACCTTTTATTATTCAATCAGTATTTCTCGCCCTTACTCCAATGGCGATACTTCCAATAATGATGGCCCCATTTGTTGTAAAAATTATTAGAGTCGTAGCAAGTGGCGCTAAGGGCGCAGAATTAATTCCAACGCTTGGCGCAGTGGCAAAGGTGCAGATGCTTACAAGTCTGTGGATTGTTATCGCGCTTGTCGGTTCAAGGCCTTAGTATCGCCTTATGCGAGTTTGGTTAACAGTTGCACTTCTAGCTTTCAATCTCTATTCATTCTTTGATTGCGCACGTACCGATCAAGGTTCAATCAGAAGAGGGCCGAAATGGGCTTGGTTGCTTTCAATCTTTCTATTTGAAATCTTTGGCGCAATCTCTTGGTTTATCTGGGGACGCCCAAAGTCAACTGGCAACGGACGAGGGAGGCGAAAAATTATTCCGCCAGATGATGATCCGGATTTCTTAAGAAAGATTTAATTCAGAGACCGGAATATGTATGGCGACCTGTGCCCCATACATTTACATATACATAGTTAAATAAGAATGTAGATCCGGCAAAGAGGCAGAGCCAAGCAGCTTTCTTTCCACGCCAACCAATAGTTACGCGAGCATGTAGATAGGCCGCGTAAGCAACCCAAGTAATAAATGCCCAAGTCTCTTTTGGATCCCATCCCCAATATCTTCCCCAAGCTGATTCTGCCCAAATAGCACCGGCAATAATTGCGAAGGTCCAGAGTGGAAATACAAATGCCACTAAGCGATATGAAAGTTGATCTAACGATTCAAGAGTTGGCAATTTAAGCGCCCATTTTGGACGTTCACCTTTGCTCTCGTAATAATCCATAAGTAAATATGTAGCAGCAATGCAATTGGCAAGTAAGAAAACTCCGCCAGACATAATTGCTGCGGAAACATGAATTGCTAACCATGTTGATTTAAGTGCAGGAACCAGTGGTGCACTTGGACGATATAACAATGTAATTGCTGTTCCCAAAGTTAAAAGGACTGCAATAGAAACAGGAAGACCTAGCCAACGTAACTTATATTTCTTTAGGGCAACTAAATATGCACCGCTAAATGCAAGCGCCCCGGTTATAGAAAATTCATACATATTTCCCCAAGGAACGCGATGCGCAGATGCGCCTCGGAGAATTACCCCAGCAAATAGAAATATAAATCCTAGGATCATCATTGCCGTGCCGATACGTCCACTCTTATCGGTTCGGCTAAAGTCGAATTTGGTTTTCGCCTCAACATTTCTTACTGAGAAAGAAACTTCTAAAGCATGAGCAAAGAATGCGATTGTGAAAAGCACCATCGCTGAATAGATTGAATAATTAGAGAGATAAGCAAGGTTTGTCTGACTCACCTCTTAATCCTCAACTTTCATATTGCGACGGCTGCCAATAAATAACGAGGAGAATAATCCCATAATTGCCAAGATTGCGCCGACCAATGCAATTGACTTACCGGGATCACGACCTACTTCAATATTTACCCAAGGTTTCCAACCAACCAACGTGATTGAACCGTCACTAAAGTTATATGTGTCACCAACTTTTAAACTCTTCATCGCAATTCGCGTCATCCGAGTTGTATCAACTCGATAAACCGATTGCGGAACGCCAGAATCTAACCCGAGATTTCCTGCCCAAATTGAAAAGACTAGCCGAGGATCTAGCGCTTCAGGGAAAGATGAAATCGCTCCCCTTGAATTAGACATTGAATAAGTTGGAGTAAAGATTCCGATGATTCCAAGTTGTGGATTGGTATCCGGCAATTTGATTGCGCCTCTTGAAGTCAGATTTCCATCTTGCGGTAAAAACGGCACTGCACCTTCAAAAATTACCTTGCCAGTTTTATCTTTGATTGAAACCATTGGCGAATAGCCATTTGCCTGCAGATAAATTTTAGTATTTCCATATGTAAGTGGAGAATTAACCTTAATGACTTTGTGAACAGACTTTGAGTCAATTGGATATGAAATATCTACATCCAATTTATAGTCTTGCGGTGCACTTGTTTTTGGGTCGTAGGTGGCTTGGAAGTCTGTAACAGTTAATTCAAATGGAGCAAGTGATTTCTCAGATGCAAATTTGCCAAAACCTAAACTGTCATATGAAGTTGCACTATTAACAAAGCGATCGCCAACATTAACTATTGCCTGTCCCTTCATGCCGTAAAGCGAACCAAGGGCTACCCCAATTAATATGAGAATTAAAGATAAATGAAAAAGTAAATTGCCAGTTTCATACAGATAACCTTTAGTAGGCGCTTTTTTATTAATAATCGAACGAATATGTTTTGTAGTTCTTGGCAGTACGCAGCCAATCAAAGAGATAAATAACAGGATATAAATCGCGCTAAACCACGGCGAGCTATACACATTAAAGAAATAGATTTTGTCTAAGAATGGCGCAAGCGCCTTGTGCTTTGCAAAATACTGGTCAACTTTGAGAGGCTCTTGAGTGCGCTGTGGATAGATTGAACCTGGGATAGACGCTATAGCAAGAATTATTAATAGGTATATAGCCGTACGCATACTTGTTAATTTGCGCCAGAAGAAGCGAGTTAATTCTCGCCCATTTAATAAGTTTATTTCACTCAATTAAACCACCGGGATAAAGCCAGAAATTAGATCTCGAAGTGAATTCATTAAATGATCCCAGAGCCCTAAAACTTGCATTAGTCCAATTAAGATTAAAAAGGTTCCGCCAGCAATCGTTAATTTATTTCCGTGTTTTGAGATTGAGCGGCGCAACTTCTGTGATTTGTCGAAAAATAAACCAATTAATAGGAGTGGTGTTCCCAAACCGACGCAGTAAGCAAAACCTAAAATTGCTCCGCGAAGTGCGCTCGAACTTTCAAATGAAAGTGCTTGTACTGCCGCAAGTGTTGGTCCGATGCAAGGAGTCCAACCCAATCCAAAGAGAAATCCTAAAATCGGAGCGCCAACAAGCCCCGCACGAATTTTGAACTGAGGTTTGAAACTTCGATAGAACTTCGAGCTAAAGATAAATAGAAATCCCATTAAAGTTGTTATTAAACCAAGAATCACAGTTAGCACCCGGCTTGAACTATTTATCTTGCTCCCAAGTGAACCAAAGAGTGCGCCATATGAGATAAAGAGTATAGAAAATCCAAAGATGAAAAGGAGAGAACCAAGAGCTACTCGACTCTTCTTACTTAGATCCGTCATTCCTGCCGCGTAAGAAAGATAACCAGGTACTAATGGGAGTACGCATGGCGAAAAGAATGAAATCAAACCAGCAATAACGGCAACAACAATGGCAAGTATTAAATTGCTGTCATAAATAGAATTTACGAAGAAATCATGCATTTATCTTCTCACCACTAACCTCTTCAAGTGCGCGTTTAAATTTAGCCACGGTTGTAGCGCCACTGATTCGTTTTACAACAAAACCTGCTTTATTTATTATTAAAGTGGTTGGAATTCCATTTGCTGGGATGGAACCTTGAAATTTATTAATAAGTGCATCATCAACAAAAGTTGGATAGTTCATATTAAATCGCTTTGCGAATGCTCTGGCGGCGCTTATATTGTCTCTCGTAACAATCCCTACAAATTGAATTTGGGGATTCTTATTTGCGAACTCCACCAAGATTGGTGTTTCGGCTCTACAAGGAGCGCACCAAGATGCCCATACATTTATTACAGTAGTTTTATTTGGTTGCACTTTATAAGTCCCGCCATCAAGCGTTGCACCACTAAGCCTTGGTGCAGGTTTTAGCGATTCACTATTTGCGCCACAACCTGTTAAAAGAAGTGAGCAGATTAATGTAAGTGCAAAAGTTTTCTTCATTTTTTCTTTGGAAGTAAGTGTTTAGCTGGTTCGTTGTAAGAAATCCCGGTAATTACGCCATCGTCATCTAAATGAACGCTTGTTACTGAAGCTAGCGTGCATATGCGTTTTCTTGGATCATGTAAGAAACTTCTATCTTCAATTGCAGATCGCAAAATCCATATTGGAAGCTGGTGCGAAACCACTAGAGCATCTTTACCTTTTGCATTATCGCGAGCATAAAAAACTGCAGCGAGCATGCGATTTATCTGTTCAACATATGGCTCACCCCAAGAAGGTTTCCATGGATTTCGAAGATGCCACCAACTTGCTGGGTGCCGCAATACTCCGCTGCCTAATTCAAATTTCTTTCCCTCAAAAATATTTGCAGCTTCAATCAATCGTGGATCTGTCTCAATACTCAAGCCATGTGCGCTAGCAATTGGTTGCGCAGTTTCTTGCGCACGCTCAAGTGGTGATGCATGAAGTGCGCCAATATCAAATTGTTTCGACCATTCTGCAGCCGCTTGTGCCATCTCGCGCCCACGCTCAGATAAGTGCCACCCTGCTTGTCGCCCATAAAGAATTTTTTCAGGGTTTTGAACTTCACCATGGCGCATGACATGAACGCTTTGACCCATGCCGTAATCATATCTGCGGCAGATAAGGTAGGCGCGTGATGGCGAAGACAGCGGCTTTCTTTGATGTTGATAACACATTGATAAAGGGCTCAACCATCTTCTTCCTCAGTCGAGGTATGTATCAAAGAGGATTTTTTTCTAAGCGTGAAGTTTCTGCCTTTGTCCTCGCAAATTTGCGATACCGCCTCACTGGTAAAGAAAATCCCGAAGAGATTAATAAATTTAAAGATGCTGCACAAAGCTTTGTAAAAGGCCATAAGGTCGATGAAATTATGACGATTGGTTCCGACGTCTACGATAAATATGTATCCCAAAGACTTTGGGAGGGAACGATTGATATTGCCAAATCTCATATCGCAAGCGGAGTAGAAGTTTGGTTAGTAACTGCGGCTCCGCAACAGATGGCGGAATTAATTGCCGAACGACTTGGATTTACTGGTGCTTTAGGAACTATTGCTGAAACTAAAGATGGAATCTTCACCGGAAAAATGGTTGGCGAAATGCTCCATGGAAAATCAAAGGCAGATGCTGTTAAAAAACTAGCAACCGAGCGAGGAATTGATCTTGCAAAGTCATATGCCTACTCCGATAGCCATCATGACATTCCTCTTCTTTCGAGTGTAGGAAAGCCACAAGCCATAAATCCAGATACCTTGCTACAAATTAAATGTATTAAAGAGTGTTGGCCAATTCACGAATTCCGTAGAGCGAGAAGAGTCGGCGCCTTAACCGCTCCTCTTTTATCTCGAGGCTTATACGCACTTACCTTGGTAAAACCGCGGAGGAGACAGCGCTAATAAGAAGCCGGTAAAGTAGGCCAGTTATGTCTACGAACAGCTTCGCAGATGAGTTGCGCGCCCGTACCGATGAAGAGATCGGTCGCCTCTTTACATTGCGCCCAGATTTATTAACTCCAGTTCCACCAGATATCTCTGCGCTTTCTGTTCGAGCTAATTCAACTCCAAGCTTGATGCGAGCAACTGAAAATTTAAATAAATTCCAAAGTGATATTTTGTTGGCAGCCGCCACACTTTCCCAGCCTTTTAAGCGAACTGAATTAGTTTCACTAACAAGCGCAAAGGCATCCAGTACCTTAGATTATCTATATGACTGCGCACTAATTTATAAAGAAGGCGATAAGTACAGAATCCCTACAAATCTATTAAATCTCTTAGGAGATTCACCTGCTGGACTAGGACCAATTACCGGCATCAAAGTTAATGAAAAATCTCTAAAAGATATTCCGAAGGATTCGCTAAGCGTCTTGGAAAAATTAACCTGGGGACCACCTCGCGGATCAGTTTCAAATTTGAAGAGTCCGGGAAAAGCAATTGGTTGGCTTCTTGAGAACAAAATTCTGGTCGCAATTGATTCGCAAACTGTTGCACTGCCTCGTGAAATTGGAATATTTCTGCGAGGAAAGAAAATTTTTAAAGAGTTACAAGATTCAAAACCAAAATTAGATGGAATTGCTCGAAAGCAGAAAGATATTGACCGAGCGGCAATTGCAAATATTTCTGACTTTTTACGTTGGACTGAGGAATTAGCACATAACTGGTCCGATGAACCACCAATTGCGCTTAGAGCTGGTGGGCTTGGTGCAAGGGATTTAAAAAGAACCGCTGAACACTTGGGCGTAGATGAGAGTTGCGCAGCATTTGTTGCGGAGCTTCTATATCTTGCAGGATTAATTGTTATTGATACAGATGATTCAATTCTTCCAACTTCAATCTTTGATGCCTGGATAACTCGTTCCCATGAAGAGCGTTGGTACAACCTAGTTTCACTTTGGTTTGAAACTTCTCGCGTTGCAGGTTTAATTGGAAAGGGAGA
>CAYPMF010000045.1:0-7783 GCA_964411805.1 uncultured Actinomycetes bacterium
GGTCGAGCACCAGTTTCACTTCAACTTTTAGGACTTCATCAAATTTCAAATGCCCTTGCAGCAGCTAGCGTTGCAGGTGAATTAGGTATGGGAATTGATTCAATTGCAGCTGCACTTTCAACTGCTGAGCCAGAAAGTAAATGGCGGATGGAGTTGATTGAGCAATCAGAAATAACGATCATAAATGATTCTTACAACGCCAATCCTGAGAGTATGGCTGCGGCGCTCCGCA
The DNA here is from genome assembly GCA_964411805.1 of uncultured Actinomycetes bacterium. Classification (GTDB taxonomy): domain Bacteria; phylum Actinomycetota; class Actinomycetes; order Nanopelagicales; family Nanopelagicaceae; genus AAA044-D11. The sequence goes on from CAYPMF010000045.1 coordinate 233, forward strand.
CGCTTGCGCTCTTAGCTCAAGAGCGAGGTGGAGTTAGCTGGGCTATTTTGGGCAAGATGCATGAACTCGGCGCGTCAGAAGTAGAAGAGGAAGAAAAGATTGGAAAAATCGCCTCAGATATTGGGATTGATCACCTACTTTCAATTGGCGTTAAAGGGTATTTAGCCCATTTGTCCGAAGGTGAAACGACAGGCCATCTTGTCGCCGATTCAACAGAAGCGCTTAAGTTTGTTGAACATTTCAGCGCAGGGGATGTTCTGCTGATTAAAGCTTCACGAGCTGAGCATTTAGATTTATTGACCGAGAATATTATTAGCGTATTGAGAAGTAGTGGAGGGGTAAATTGAAAGGGATTTTGATTGCCGGCTCGTTAGCTACTTTATTTAGTTTTCTATTCACTCCGAGCTTAATTAGAATCTTAACCAAACAAAAAATTGGGCAATCAATTCGTGATGATGGACCGCAAACTCATCACAGCAAAAAAGGTACCCCAACAATGGGTGGAATTGTATTTTTAACCTCAAGCATCGTTGCATATCTTGTAAGCCATGCGGTTACAAAAGTCGCAATGAGCGCATCGGCGCTATTAGTAATTGGACTAATGGTTGGTCTTGGAATTGTTGGATTCATTGATGACTATATAAAAGTAGCCAAGAAACAATCACTTGGTCTTCGCGCCCATGAAAAATTAATTGGTCAGGCGATTGTCGCCGCAGCATTCGGTTATGCAGGGCTACACTTCAAAGATTCTTATGGACTAACTCCAATATCAATGCACTTATCAACTGTTCGTGAGACATCAATAAAACTTGGCGCAGTACTTGTAATTCTTTGGATTATCTTCCTCGTCCTAGGAAGCAGTAATGCCGTTAATCTAACTGACGGATTAGATGGGCTTGCAAGTGGTGCAGCCATCATGACATTTGTCGCCTTCGTTGTAATTGGTGTTTGGGAATTTAAACAGAGTTGCGCACTTTCACCTGTGCTTCCTTGTTATGAAGTTCGCGATCCGTTAGATATGGCCTCACTTGCCGCATCAATGGCTGGCGCATGTGCAGGATTTCTCTGGTGGAATGCTTCACCAGCTCGCATTTTTATGGGCGATGTTGGATCACTTGCACTTGGTGGCGCGATTGCGGGAATGGCCATCACGCTACGTACCGAAATGCTATTGATTGCACTTGGCGGACTCTTTGTTTTAATTGCGCTTTCTGTAATTATTCAAGTTGGATATTTTAAATTATCTGGCGGTAAAAGAATTTTTAAGATGGCACCGCTGCAGCATCACTTTGAACTCTTAGGTTGGGGAGAGGTAACGATAGTTATCCGTTTTTGGATCATCGCTGGTATGAGCGTTGCTGCGGGCCTCGGTCTCTTTTATGCGCAATGGGTCGTATCTCAATAATGTCAGCTGGGCTAAGTGTTGGAGAAAAATTAAAGAATAAAAAGATCTTAGTCGTTGGCGCAGGAACAACAGGAAAGTCAATTGTAAACTTTTTAGTTAAATCGGGACTAACCTTTGAGATTTTTGATGAGAAGGTGGATTCACTAAATGGATTGCCAGTTCTTAATGAGATACCAAATGGCATTGAAATTGCCTTGGTCTCACCAGGTTGGCGTAAAGATCATGAGATTTTTGAAACCTTATCCAATGCTGAAGTAATCAGTGAGCTCGATTTGGCATGGCAGCTCAAGCAAGAGTTAGCGCCAAATCAAAAATGGATTGCTGTTACTGGGACTAATGGAAAAACCACAACCGTACAAATGGTTGAATCAATTTTAGGAGCCTCAAATTTGAGGGCTATTGCATGCGGCAATGTGGGCCTAACAGTTATTGAAGCTGTTACAAGTCCAGAAAACTTTGAAGTGTTAGCAATCGAACTTTCGTCTTTTCAAATTGATTGGAGTGAACTGCCTGAATTTGAGGCAAGTGCAATCCTAAATATCTCAGATGATCACATCGATTGGCATGGAAGCTTCGATGCCTATGCAAATGCAAAGCTGAAGCTGCTGGCCGCAAGCAAGATTGCGATACTCAATTTAAATGACCCTGAGATTGCGCTCCGCTCTTCGGCTCATGGGGGAAGGAAAATTTATTTCAGCCTTGATGCGCCACAAGCCGGAGAGTTGGGCTTAGTTGAAGAGGTCTTGGTAGATAGAGCCTTTGTTGCCTCTACTAATAATGCGGAAGTTATTGCAGAGTTGAAAGATATTTCGCCAGCTGTTCCACACAATATTTCCAATGCGCTAGCTGCTGCAGGTTTAGCTCTTTCAGTCGAGATTCCACACCCAGTTATAACTAAAGGGCTACAAGATTTTAAATTAGATCATCACCGTTTGGAGTTGATTCTTACAAAAGATGGGATCGATTGGGTTGATGACTCCAAGGCAACGAATCCACATGCTGCTAAAGCCGCTTTAGCTTCATATCTTTCTTCAATATGGATTGCCGGTGGTTTGGCGAAAGGCGCCAAGATGGGCGAATTAATTAATAAATCGGCAAAACGAATCAAAGCCGCAATCTTGATTGGTACTGATAGAGACTTAATTGCGTCCGAATTGGAGAAACAAGCGCCGCATATTCAAATCATAAAAGTTGAGAAAACAGGTACTTCTTCAGAGTTAATGGAAAGTGTTGTAAGTGAAGCGCTAAAACTTGCAACCCCAGGGGACACAGTTTTATTAGCGCCAGCTTGCGCATCAATGGATCAATTTAAATCCTATGCCGAACGAGGCGATCTATTTGCACAAGCAGTAAAGAAGTTGGTCTAAATTGCAGGCAAAGTTACTTAAATTACTCGGCATTGAATATGCAATGATTTTTACCTCGGTTATTGGACTTGTTGGACTTGGTATGTTGATGGTGCTATCTGCTTCCTCAGTAAGTTCTATTCAGCAATATGGCACCGCTTATGGAACTTTTTTAAGGCAGTTTCTCTTTATATTAATTGGCCTTGCTTTGGCTTACCTCTCGATTCGTATCTCATTTGAAAAATGGGAAGTGCTTGCCAGACTCTCATTAATTTTCGGCATTATCTCTTTAATTGCAACGCTTGCACTTGGTCGAGATATTAATGGAAATAAGAATTGGATTCCGATTGGGCCATTTACTATCCAACCAAGTGAATTCGCAAAATTGGCTCTAATACTTTTCTGTGCCTACAGATTAAAGCGAGCAACTAATTCTTCAGTCGATGGTTTCTTTAATCCTGTTTATGTAGTTTTACCGGCGGCATCCATCTTTATCGGTTTGATCCTCGGTGGTAAAGATATGGGCACTGCGCTAATTTTCGTAGGCATAACATTTTCACTTTTGATTATTTCAGGGCTAAAACCTATTTACACTCTAGGAACATTTGGGGCAGCTGTATTGGGAATTGCTGCTCTTGTTATTACGCAACCAAATCGTATGAAGAGATTTAAAGCGTTATGGGATCCATTTGCGCCAGATGTCTATAAATTTGCCGGTTGGCAACCAGCGCACAGCATGATGGGCCTCGCTAGCGGTGGTGTATTTGGCGTTGGAATTGGCGAAAGTAAGCAGAAGTGGGCAAACCTTGCAGAAGCTCACACAGATTTTATCTTTTCTGTAATCGGAGAAGAGATGGGCCTAATTGGAACCATTATCGTGATTTTCTTGTATCTAGTTCTATTGCTTGCAATCTTTAGAACTGCTCTTAAGTGTAAAGATTTATTCCAAAAATATGCAGTAGCTGGAATTGGTTTCTGGTTGATATTTCAAATATTCACCAATATCGCAACTAATATTGGAATAGCTCCCGTGATTGGCGTAACTCTTCCATTTATCTCATATGGTGGTTCCGCGATAATCGCAGACTTGATTGCAGTTGGTTTTGTTTTAAAAATTGCACTTGAACAAGGTGGCGTATCGAAAATTTCCAAGGTTCAGAGAAGAATTGCCTCATGAAGCGAGTAGTACTGGTTGGTGGAGGCACCGCCGGCCACGTAGAACCTGCACTAGCAGTCGGGCGTTGGCTAACCAAAGCTGATTCAGATATCGAACTCGAATTTATTGGAACCAAGAGTGGCGTTGAAGTCGAGTTACTTGTAGATACTGGAATTAAATTTCATCCAATATTAAAAGCTCCCTTTCCAAGAAAACTTGATCTAAAAACTATCCCTTGGTCAATAAAATTTAAGATTTCCTTCTTCCAATCTTTGTCAGCAATTAAAGGCGCAGACTTGGTCATCGGCTTCGGAGGATATGTAAGCGCTCCGGCATATCTGGCGGCAAAAGTTCTTCGAATTCCATTGGTGATTCATGAAGCTAATGCAAAGCCAGGTTTAGCAAACAAACTAGGGGCTAAATTCACTGAAAATCTCTTTATAGCATTTGAGTCAGCTAGAAAACTTGGTGGAAATTGGAAAAATGCAAAACTTGTTGGGATGCCAATCAAAGAAGAGCTAGACAATTTCAACACCATAAGTCGAGATGATTTGAAACGAGAATTTCTCACAAAATTATCGCTAGATAACTCAAAGAAAACTTTATTAATTTTCGGGGGTTCAATTGGAGCAAAGCAGATTAATAACGCTGTTGCTGGAGCGCAGATAAGTCTTAGCTCTACTGGCTGGAATATCATTCATGCCGTTGGTGGCTCGAATACACTGCCCGAGAGCATAGGGAGTTATCGAGCTCTAAATTACATTCAGGATATGGTCTCTGCTTATGCAGCGGCTGATTTTGTAATTTCAAGAAGTGGCGCCGTAACTTGTGCCGAACTCCAAGCAACTGGAATACCTGCGCTCTTAGTCCCGCTGCAAATCGGAAATGGCGAACAAGAAGCAAATGCTCAAGAATTACTTGAGAGCGGACAAGCAAGAAAAATTTCAAATTTAGAATTTAACGCAGAATGGCTGAGCGCCAATATTCAAGGGATTCTTGCTGGAGTTCCAGCGCGGAAGAGCGGTGTAACTCGCCATGCGGCAGGTCAAATCGGAGAATTTGCCCTAACGTTAATTTAAGATTTCATTCAATGAATCTTGCAGAACTTAAATCTTCCAAATTGCACTTTATTGGCATTGGTGGATCTGGCATGAGTGGGCTAGCTCGAATAGCTCTACAAATGGGAATTAGAGTTTCCGGGTCGGATGCTAAAGATTCCCAATCACTCAAAGATTTAAGGGAGCTCGGCGCAGAAACATTTTTAGGCCACGATGCCGCAAATCTTATGGAAGGTAGCGTTCTTGTAGTTTCAAGTGCAATCTCGCAGAACAATCCGGAGTTAGTTAAGGCAAAAGAGTTAAACCTTTCAATTCTTTCTAGGGCACAAACACTCGCCATATTTATGGAAGGTAAGAAATCGATAGCTATTGCGGGGACTCATGGCAAGACAACTACTACTTCAATGTTGACAGTAGCTTTTCAAGGACTGGGGTTGAACCCATCATTTGCGATTGGGGGAACCATTAATCGAGGTGGAGCAAATGCCCACTTTGGAACTGGTGAATACTTTATAGCCGAGGCTGATGAATCTGATGGCTCTTTTCTTGAGTACAAGCCATTTGGTGCAGTGATTACTAATATCGAATTGGACCATGTAGATAACTTCCCGAATATTGAGTCGATCATGGATCTATTTAAAAAGTTTGTGGCATCGATTCAACCAGGAGGATTCTTAATTGCGGGCATTGATAGCCCTAAGGTTGTTGAACTTCTATCGCAGGTAGCTAGAGGTGACATTGAAATTATTACCTATGGAAAGAGTGAGGCCGATTTAACCTATAGCCACGCCTCCCTCACTCCTACCGGCAGTTTTGCTCGAGTTGCACATAATGGCAAGGTTCTTGGGGAAATTGAGTTGGCTGTTCCTGGCGAGCACAATATTTCTAATGCTCTTGCAGTCCTTGGCTGTGCAATTGCAGCTAAAGAACCGGTTACTGAAGTAATGAAAACTTTAACTACTTTTACTGGTGCAAGACGTCGCTTTGAAATTAAAGGAAGCGCAAAGGGCATAACGGTGGTTGATGATTATGGCCATCACCCAACCGAAATTAGAGTAACCCTTGAGGCGGCAAGGAATTTTGCTACAAAGGGCAGAGTTATCGTTATCTTCCAGCCACATCGATACTCACGAACAGCAGCATTTACAAAAGAGTTTGCTAATTCGCTTTCAATCGCTGATCAGGTATTCCTGCTTGAAGTTTACAGCGCTGGCGAGAATCCGATTCCAGGTGTCACTTCCAAATCTATTTCAGATTTGATCACTGGTTCCATTTATAACCCATCAATGATTGAAGTGGTTGCCGATGTTTCAAAGCTAGCAAAGAGTGGGGATTTGATTATCACGCTTGGAGCTGGAGATGTCAGCGCACTTGCTCCAGTAATACTTGAAACGCTAAATGAGAATTAAAAGAGTAGCGATTTGGGCAGTTCCACTTTTAGTGGTTGGAACTCTTGCTTATCTATTAGGGTATTCGAATTTATTAAGTGTTAAACAACTTGAAATTAATGAACTCGGCCAACGTCCAGATGCTGCAAGCGTTATTGCTCGCCCAGATTTAAATTTAAAAATCGGTGCCCAATTGGCCAGAGTAAATGTGAGGGGAGCAGAAAGCGCGCTGACAAAAATTGGATGGGTCGAAAGATCCAAAGTCTCTCGAAATTGGATATCTGGAAAGGTGGAAATTTCAATAACTGCTAGGACTCCAGTGGCAAAGGTCGTGGCGCAAGATTTGGGAGGCGACAGTTACATCGATCTAGCCGGCAAGATTTATCAAGATTCATCGATCTCTAAACCGCTTCCAGTGATAACAATTGGGGATTCAAAGTTGGCTAGCGAGGCAGCTCGATTTATCTCAACGATGCCTATGATTTCTTCAGATTTATTGGCAAAGATGAAGGATTTAACGCTCTCTGCCCAAGGTGATTTTGAAATGCAGGTAGCCGACTTAGGCCATTTAATCTCCATTAGATTTGGGAACGGGTCAGATCTGGCTAAAAAAGTGGAGATTTACAATCGCCTAATCGCTCTTCCAGAGAATAAGAAAGTAACTTCAATTGATTTATCGGACCCAAAATATCCAATAGCAAAGAGTTAATTTATTTTGATTTAAATCGTGTCGGTTGTTGCTACAAGCCTTATTGATAAATAGTTTTATCAGAGAACACCATAACCCTAAAGTGGAGATTTAGGGTAAGGAAAGGCGAAAATTGTGGCTACACCGCAAAATTATTTAGCTGTTATTAAAGTTGTTGGAGTTGGTGGCGGCGGAGTTAACGCAGTCAATCGAATGATTGAAGCAGGATTAAAAGGCGTTGAATTCATTGCAATCAATACTGATGCACAACAATTAATAATGAGTGATGCCGATGTGAAATTAGATATCGGTAGAAAATTAACAAGAGGACTTGGCGCAGGCGCTGCACCTGAAATTGGTCGCCAAGCTGCACTTGATCACTCAGATGAAATTGAAGAGATGCTACGTGGCGCAGATATGGTTTTTGTAACTGCAGGTGAAGGTGGCGGAACTGGTACAGGTGGTGCACCAATCGTTGCAAAGATTGCAAAAGATTTAGGAGCGCTAACA
>CAYPMF010000046.1:0-7696 GCA_964411805.1 uncultured Actinomycetes bacterium
TCTTCGCAGCAGCCTTCTTACGACGACGCTTTGGTGCAGCCTTAGCAGCAGCCTTCTTACGACGACGCTTTGGCGCAGCCTTAGCAGCAGCCTTCTTACGACGCTTTGCAGCCATTTAGTTCTCCTAATCAGAATAGTTCGATCCGTCACCGAACTTGTTCATGGATAATCGTGCCAGCGTATGCACAGTGTTGCAACTATTTTGAGTGAAATATTGCGCGCGTGTCGCAACATTATTTTTTCTATTTTTTATGCAATCAAGTCGCAAATTTGGAAAAAATTTGTCGATTTTTAGAAATTTCTATCAATTTTTAGAAAAATTACTGACGAGTTACCGTTTTTTATCAATTTCTTATCGATTTTGGTCAGAATTTTTCCGTTTTTCGCGTTCTAAAAGCGCAAATTCATTGGTCTGGGCATCATATTTACGAAATTCGGGCAAAATCGAAGCAAATAGCGCAATAAATCCGATGCAGATTAGACCGCCACTTACAACAGATGTGCGCAGATTTGTCCATGCTGCCATCGTTCCTGATCGCATTTGGCCACCAAGTGGTCCCACTGAGTAAGAAAGTAATTCAATTCCAGCCAATCGACCTCGATATTCATCTGCTATAGATTGATTCCAAATTAATCCGCGAAATAGAGCGCTGACCATGTCAGATGCCCCAGCCAGAGCCAAGAAAAAGAGCGTGAACCAGAGCGATTTAGTTGCACCAGCTAATGAGATTGCAATTCCCCAACCGATCGCTGCCAAAGTAATAGCTCGACCATGGCGGTGATAATTTTTAATCCAGCCACTCGTAAGAGTAACGATGATTGAACCGACAGTTCCTGCTGCATAAAAAAGCCCAAGGGCCCAAGTGGCATGGAGTTCATCGGCCCAAAATGGGAATAGTGCAGTCGGCATTGCCCAAAACATTGCTGATAAATCAACAAGATATGTACCTAATAAGTCTTTGCGAGAAGTGGCATATTTCAAGCCATCTACAAGGCTTTTAAGAGTTGGAGCTTCGCTCTTCTCTACCGGCTTAACTGATTTAACTTTAGCCAGAAATATTAATGAAATTAAATAGCTAGCGATATCAACGGCAAATGCTGAGGTAATTCCGGTTGAGGCCAGAAGGATTCCAGCAAGAGATGGACCGATAACAACGCCAGTCTGCCAACGTAGCGACATAAGTGCAGAAGCTGCCGCCATATCATCGTGGTGAACCAGCCTAGGCAAAATTGCATCATGGCTCGGACGTTGCATTCCATCTAGGGCAGCAAATGTTGCCGCCACTACATAGAGCCAAACCAGACTAGGTTTTGGAAGTAGTGAATTAATAAGAAGGGTTGCAGTCATCAGACAGGCTAGGGCCTCGGTAATCCAAATCATTTTTTGACGATCAACTTTGTCAGCGAGAACCCCGCCATAAAGCCCAAAGAGAATTAATGGGATTAGCTCTACCGCTCCGACAGCTCCAACTGCGATGTAGGAACCAGTTAAATGTTTTATCTGAAAAGGGATTGCGACATAGGTAATCATTGAGCCGAAGTAGCTGATGAGCCCGGCAGTCCAGAGATTTCTAAAATCTGGATACTTCTTTAGCGGGGAGAGGTCCACCGCAAATCTGCGCATTGCTTTAGATTACTAAATGAAACTACGAATTAATTAAAAGTTTGATCCGGCCCTGGAAAGCTTCCATTTTTCACATCGGTAGCCCATTCTGTAATTGCTCCGCCCATCTCTTCGCGTAAATTGCGATAGGCCTTTGCCAATTTTGGCGGGTTCTTTGTTAACCCAACAAGGTCGGTCCAAACCAATACCTGCGCATCGCAATTTGAACCAGCGCCAATTCCAATTACCGGAATGGTGAGGGTCTTAGTTATCTCTTCTGCTAAATCTTGTGGAACCAATTCCAGTACTAGCGCAAAGACACCTGCCTCTTGAAGCGCTAAGGCATCAGAAATAATTGCAGCCCCTGCCTCGCCTCTTCCTTGGACTTTAAATCCACCTAAGGCATGGACCGATTGGGGAGTTAGGCCTAGGTGGCCCATAACTGGAATACCTGCGGCGATTAACTTTTTTATTTGCGGAATTACTTTGACGCCACCCTCAAGTTTCACGGCTTGTGGCTTTGCCTCTTTAAAGAAGCGAACTCCTGTTTCAAGTGCTTGCTCAGGTGAACTCTCATAAGATCCAAAAGGGAAGTCAGAAACGATAAGTGCTTTTTGAGTTGAGTTCACGACCGCCCTAGAGCAAGAGATTAATTCATCAACTGTTACTGGAATAGTATTTTCATATCCATAGAAGTTATTTCCCGCGCTATCGCCAACCAATATGACAGGAATTCCAGCGTCATCAATAATTTCAGCAGAGATTTGGTCATAGCTTGTGAGCATCGCCCACTTCTCACCGCGCTTTTTTAGCGCAGCTAAATCGGAGATAGTTACTCTCGACATTAGGTACCAACTTCCAATACTCGGTGCTCGTGATGAGTCCCCGGCAGGGTTAATTCTAGAGGTAGCCTTACCTTTATGAATAGCGCCCTAGGTCAGATTAGAACCGCCCTTGCGCAGATAAACCCTACGGTTGGAGATCTCGAAGGTAATTCAAATTTAGTTCGCGAATATGCCAGCAAGGCAACTGAATCTGGCGCTCAAATTGTTCTCTTTCCTGAAATGGTTATCACTGGCTACCCAGTAGAAGATTTAGCGCTTCGTAAAACATTTAGAAAAGCGAGCATTGCTGCTGTTAAGAAAGTTGCGGCAGATATTGCGCAGGATGGAAATGGCGAACTCCTGGCCATAGTCGGTTACTTAGATGAGAGCGATAGCGGAAAACCTCAAAATGCGGTTGCCTTAATTCATCGTGGGGCAGTGGTTGCGAAATATATAAAGCACCATCTTCCAAACTATGGCGTCTTTGATGAATTTAGAAACTTTGTTTCTGGGGATCAATCGCTAATTGTTCGCTTCTATGGAATCGACATTGGAATCGCAATTTGTGAAGATATCTGGATAGATCAGGGACCGGTTTCAAAGTTGATGGAACGCCGTCCTGGCCTAGTTCTTGTGCCAAACGGAAGTCCTTTTGAGCGAAGCAAAGAGGATGTGCGCCAGCAACTTGTTCGTAAGCGTGCAATGGATATTGGAGCCCCACTTGTCTATACCAATATGACAGGCGCCCAAGATGATTTGGTTTTTGATGGCGATTCAATTGTTAGCGATGCCGCCGGAAAGGTAATCGCTCGCGCCCCTCAATTCTTTGATGGCCTTATGGTTGTTGATTTGGATGTAAAGCTCGGGGGTTCTAATCCTGATTTAATAATTAGTGATATTCCGATAATTCCATATCAAAAAATTTCTCATGGCAAAGCGCTGCCAATGCCAGATTATGGCCAGGTTTGGCAGGCGCTAGTAATTGGTCTTCGTGATTATGTCGAGAAGAATAAATTTAAGAGCGTAATCCTTGGACTATCTGGCGGAATTGATTCGGCGCTAGTTGCAGCTATTGCGGTAGATGCAATTGGCGCAGATCGAGTTCACGGAGTTGCGCTTCCAAGTAAGTACTCATCTGATCACTCCAAATCAGATGCGGCAGATAGCGCAAAGCGAATGGGCCTTAACTTTAGAACTGTAGAGATTGAACCGATGGTCTCTGCATATTTAAATTCACTTGGTCTTACTGGGGTTGCTGAAGAGAATCTACAGGCGCGCGTTCGCGGCACAACTTTGATGGGCCTTTCAAATCAAGAAGGCCATTTAGTTCTAGCGACCGGAAATAAATCTGAACTTGCGGTTGGTTACTCAACTCTTTACGGCGATGCGGTTGGTGGCTTTGCTCCAATTAAGGATTTGTTTAAAACTGATGTCTGGGGAATTTCGCAGTGGCGAAACCAGATGGCGATTGAATCTGGTGAAGTGCCGCCAATCCCAGAAAATTCAATCAATAAAGAGCCGAGCGCTGAACTACGCCCAGGCCAGAAAGACACCGATTCGCTACCAGATTACAAAGAGTTGGATCAGATTCTGAAAATTTATATTGAAGATGATGCAGGTTTAGAAGGCGTCCTAGCTGCCGGTTTTAGCGAAGAGCTTGCAACTAAAGTAATAAGAATGGTGGACTTTGCTGAATATAAACGGCGCCAATATCCGCCAGGTACCAAGGTCTCGCGCCGCGCATTTGGAAAAGATCGACGACTTCCAATGACTTCAATTTGGCGCGAACACAATTAATCGCTTAAACTTCTGACCAGGTCACGAGTTCCAGTTTTAAGCCCCGGCTCACTGGACGGCAACCCTCCACCGCGGTGGGGTGCTCCGGGTGAAGACCAGACTAGAGAGAAAGTCTCTTTAGTAAGCGCGGGTCGATTAGATTATTAATTAATTCTCAATCAACCGCCTGATTTTTCACAGGAGGGTTCTATGTCATATTCACCAGAAACAGCAGCGTTTGAAACGCGCCAAGTTCATGCCGGTCAAACTCCAGATCCAACAACTGGATCTCGTGCGCTGCCGCTCTATCAAACAACTGCTTAGCAATTCCGCGATACAGAACATGCGGCAAATCTCTTTGGTTTAGCTGAACTTGGAAATATCTACACCCGTTTAATGAATCCAACCCAAGATGCTGTTGAGCAACGCTTAGCTTCACTAGATGGTGGAGTAGCAGCGCTACTTGTTGCTTCAGGTTCCGCTGCAACTACTTATGCAATTCTTAATGTTGCTGAAGTTGGCGACCATATTGTCTCTTCACCATCTCTCTACGGTGGTACTTACAATCTCTTCCACCACACTCTTAAGAAGTTTGGTATCGAAGTTACATTCGTAGAGAATCCAGATGATCCAGCTTCATGGCAAGCGGCAGTTAAGCCAAATACCAAGGCGCTCTTTGGCGAGACAATTGCAAATCCACGTAATGATTTATTGGATATCGCAGCGGTTGCTGAAGTTGCTCACAAGAATGGCGTGCCACTTATCGTCGATAACACCGTAGCCACTCCAGTATTGATCCGCCCAATTGAACATGGGGCAGATGTTGTTGTTTACTCTGCAACCAAATTCCTATCTGGCCATGGAAATGCAATCGTCGGTGCGATTGTGGATTCAGGAAAGTTTGATTATGCGAAGTTCCCTGATCGTTTCAAGAACTTCAATACTCCAGATGAGAGTTATCACGGCCTGGTCTATGCCCAAGCTCTTGGCGTCGGTTCTGCCTTTGGCGCAAACTTGGCATATATCTTCAAGATTCGCTTAACACTTCTTCGCGATACTGGCGCAGCAGTCTCACCATTTAATGCCTGGCTCTTGGCGCAAGGTCTTGAGACTCTCTCACTTCGTTTAGAGCGCCATGTTGAAAATGCTAAAGCAGTAGCTGAGTGGTTATCAAAGCATCCACAAGTTGAAAAGGTTAATTACTCGGTTCTACCTTCTTCTCCGTGGCATAAGTTGCAACAGAAATATGCACCAAAGGGTTCTGGCGCTGTTCTCTCCTTTGAATTAAAGGGCGGAGTAGAAGCTGGTAAGAAATTTATCAACGCACTCAAGTTGCACTCACATGTTGCCAATATTGGTGATGTGCGATCTCTAGCGATTCACCCTGCTTCAACTACTCACTCTCAATTAAAAGCTGATGAACAATTGACCGCTGGTGTTACACCAGGTTTAGTTCGTTTATCTGTAGGAATTGAAAATATTGCAGATATAAAGGCTGACCTTGAAGGAGGCTTCGCAGCAGCGAAGTGAGTAAATGAGCGAATGTAATTGTCACGTCACCGGGGCATGGCTTGAGAGCCATGATCCTGGTGCGCGGCAATTTATAAATATCGGCGATATCGAATTAGAGAGCGGCGAGAAACTTCCAGGTGTAAAGATTGCTTATCAAAGTTGGGGAACACTAAACGCAGATAAGAGCAATGCAATTCTGGTTAATCATGCGCTGACAGGTTGGTCAGATGTTCCTGGTTGGTGGCCATCAATGGTTGGGCCAGGACTTCCACTCGATACCGATAAATATTTTATTATCTGTCCAAATGTGATTGGCGGTTGCCAAGGTTCAACCGGTCCATCATCCATCGCGCCAGATGGAAAACGTTGGGGGTCAAGATTTCCTACAGTAACTATTCGCGACATGGTTAAAGCCGAACTTGCCTTTACCGATGCCCTTGGTATTCCTTTCTATAACCTAGCCGTAGGCCCATCACTCGGCGGCATGCGCGCTCTTGAATGGGCAGTGCAACATCCGGATCGAGTGCGTGCAATTTGTACTATCGGATCGTCAGCAGTTGCTACCGGAGATCAGATTGGATCTGCATCAATTCAAATTCGTGCCATCAAGAGCGATCCAAAATTTAATAATGGAGATTATTACGATCAAGATTGTGGACCAGTTGAGGGAATGGGAATTGCAAGAAGAATTGCCCACCTAACTTATCGAACTGAAATTGAGATGGATCTTCGCTTCGGTCGCGAACTTCAAGGAGATGAAACTGGTCGATTTGCTGTTGAGTCATATTTAGACCATCAAGCTGCAAAGTTGGCTAAAAGATTTGATGCAAATACTTATATTGCTTTAAGTGAAGCGATGAACTCACACGATATTGGTAGAGATCGCGGTGGGGTAGTAGAAGCGCTATCCACAATTAAGATTCCAATCGTGGTGGTCTCAATCGATACTGATCGACTATTCCCACCTCGCCTCCAAGAAGAGATTGTGGAATTTACGCCGACCGCGCTACCGCTAGTGACTATCTCCTCGCCATTTGGCCATGATGGCTTCCTAATTGAGGTTGAATCTGTAGGAAATATTCTGCGCGACGCGCTCGCCGCGGGGGCGGCCTCCTCTAAATAGACTATATTTGCGCCCCGATGGGCCTTTCCCTTTTTGGGAATTAATAAAGAGAATTTGAGGTTTACGGCGTATGGCAGTTAAAAAAGCAGTTAAGAAAACTGCCGCCAAAAAAACTGCCACAACAAAGTCAAAACCAGCTGCAAAATCAAAAGCAAAGAAGGCTGCACCAAAACCACGTCGCTTATTTCCAACTAAAGCTGAATTAGAAGCAATGAAGGCTGGCAAAGCTGCGCCAGCAACTAATGCAACATCAAAGAAAAAAGATGATGTTAAGAAGTCTGGCCCAAGACTCTTTCCTACTAAGGCAGAGTTAGAAGCGCGCCGCCAAGCGGAGCTAGGAATTACAAATCCACCGCCTGCTGCTGGAAAGCCAGGTCGTCCTGCCAAGGCAGTAGTTGATGGTGAAGAAGTTGAATTAGAAGAAGTTGAATTAGAAGATCTTGAAACCCTTGTCGAAGAGGCAACTGAGATTGCTGAAGGCGAGAAGGAAGATGCTATCCGCGTTGTAAATGTTGCCGAAGAGGCGCAGAACGAAGCCAATGCATTCACAATTAAGGATTCAGAAGAAGATGATGCGCCAGTTCAAACAGTTCTAACCGCCGGCGCTACTGCTGACCCAGTTAAGGATTATTTAAAATTAATTGGTCGCGTTCCTCTTCTTAACGCTGAAATGGAAGTTGAACTCTCCCTAAAGGTTGAAGCTGGCCTCTTTGCCGAAGAGAAGATTGCTAATGAGAAGAAGATGGATCGCAAGTTAAAGCGCGAACTAGAACAACTTGTAATTGATGGTCGTCGCGCAAAGAACCACCTACTTGAGGCAAACCTTCGTCTCGTTGTTTCACTTGCAAAGCGCTATAC
>CAYPMF010000047.1:0-7650 GCA_964411805.1 uncultured Actinomycetes bacterium
GAGCGTTTCCATGGTAAGGAAAAGGTCACCGGTCCGATTCCGGTGGGGGGCTCGAAAGAAAAATAAGTTTGGCGGGGTAGCTCAGCTTGGTAGAGCAAACGGCTCATAATCGTTGTGTCACCGGTTCAAATCCGGTCTCCGCTACAAAGTTCAGGCGAAATTACGCGTGAATTTTTACAAATAAGTAGGTTCAAGTAATCTTTGGACCTCTAGAGCAGTACAAGGCAGAGAAAAAGTAATTTTTTAAGGAGCAAGTCAATGGCAAGCAAGAGTGCAGATGTTCGTCCTAAGATCACTATGGCCTGCGTTGATTGCAAAGAACGTAATTACATTACTAAGAAGAATCGCCGTAACGATCCAGATCGTCTAGAGCTTAAGAAGTATTGCCCACGTTGCAAGACTTCAACTCTTCACCGCGAAACTCGCTAATGCTTAACCCCGAGCTAATCGGGCGCACCTTTAAAGGTGAGAGTTCTGTAATTGTCTCCCAAGATTCAATAAACAAATTTGCTGCTGCCGTAGGCGAAAAAAATACTGAAGTTGCTCCTCCAACTTTTTCAATTTCAATAACTCTCGATCAATCACAAAAGCTTTTGCAAGATAGTGGCCTTGATTGGACTCGAGTAGTTCATGGCGAGCAAAAATTTGAAATCTTCAGACCAATTGTTGCTGGAGATGAATTCATCTGCTCATCAACAATCGAAAGCTATCGAAGCGTTGCCGGAAATGAGATTGTGACAGTGCGATCTGATTTACATTCTGGTTCAGAATTAGCAGTTTCGACTTGGTCAACTCTGGTGGTGCGCGCATGACGTACACAGCCGGACAAGAACTACCAACTAAGAACTTTGTAGTTAATCGCGCTCTCCTTGTCCAATATGCCGATGCAAGTGGAGATCAAAATCCAATCCACCAAGATGAAGCCTTTGCAAAATCAGTAGGTTTGCCTGATGTTATTGCCCATGGCATGTTCACGATGGGGTTAGCTGGAAAGTATTTGAGTGACTTAGCTGGAAGTGAAGCGGTTACCGAATTTTCTGCAAAATTCATTAAGCCAGTTGTGGTTCCGGCTGGAGTAGATGTTTCACTTGAAATCTCTGGCAAAGTTAGCGAAGTCATTGATGGAATCGCGAAAATTGAACTCACCGTTATGTGCGGCGATGTGAAGGTTCTTGGGAATGCAAAGGGCGCCATCAAATGGCAGAAAAACTAGCCCAGTTCACAACTCTTAAAGTCGGCGGACCGGCGGAAATCGTTCATGCAAAAAGTGAAGCCGAATTAATAAGCGCTGTAATAAATGCTGGCGATAAAGAGATTTTGATTCTTGGTGGCGGTTCTAATTTATTAATTGGAGATGGAATATTTCCTGGGGTTGTAATTAAAGTTGAAACTACAGGCAACTCATATGCAATCGATGCTTGTAGCGGTGGATTACTTACGGTTGCCGCAGGTGAAGATTGGGACACTTTTGTTAAATTCACTTTAGATAAAGGCTTAGCAAATCTGGAATCTCTAAGTGGTATTCCTGGAACTGTTGGAGCAACGCCAATTCAGAATATTGGCGCTTATGGCCATGATGTAGGCGAAGTTATTGCTCGAGTAAGAACTTTTGATCGAAGAAGTAATGAGATAAAGACTCTCATGGCTAGTGAGTTGGAGTTTGGTTATCGCACTTCAAAATTTAAACGCGAGCCGAACCGATATGTAATTCTCGATGTTACTTTCCATCTTCGCCGCGGCGAGGAATCTCTACCAATCCAATATGAAGAGTTGGCAAAAGCTCTAGGCGTGAATATCGGTGATCGAGTAAATACATCAAAAGTTCGCGAAGCAGTTCTAGCCTTACGTGAAAATAAAGGGATGCTTTTAACTAGTGGATTTAATTCAGCCGGATCATTCTTTATGAATCCGGTAATTGCAAAGGCTGATGCTGATTTATTACCTAGCGATGCGCCAAGATGGGAACAACCAGATGGTTCCATTAAAACTTCAGCGGCATGGTTAATTGAAAACTCTGGATTTAAAAAAGGAGATAGCCGCGGAAATGCGGGAATCTCGCCTAAGCATGTTTTAGCTCTAATTAATAAAGGTGGTTCAAGCGCAATTGCTTTAATTGAACTAGCTATGGAAATTAGAGAAGCAGTGCGAAATAAATTTGATATTTCCTTACAACCCGAAGTTCAGATTGTCGGAATTAAATTTATTTAGCTTCGCTTAATAATTTTTGAACGCGAGTAATACCTTCAACAATATCGTCATCGCCTAAAGCGTATGAGAATCGAAGATAACCACTTGGGCCAAATGCTTCACCGGGTACGGCGGCAACTTCAACTTCATCCAAAATCAAAGTAGCTAATTCAGCGGATGTCTTTGGGCGTTTGCCGCGAATCTCTTTACCAAGCACTCCTTTTACAGAAGGGTAAACGTAGAAAGCGCCAGTAGGGGTAGGGCATTCCACACCAGGAATCTCATTAAGCATCTTCACAATCAATTTACGACGGCGATCAAATGCGACGCCCATCTCATGAACCGCTTTTAGATCACCACTTACTGCTGCAATAGCTGCGCGTTGTGAAACATTTGAAACATTTGAAGATAAATGTGATTGCAGATTAGTTGCTGCCTTAATTACATCTTTAGGGCCGATCATCCAACCTACTCGCCAGCCAGTCATCGCATATGTCTTTGCAACTCCATTAAGAATGATGCATTGATCGGCAAGCCCTGGAACTGCGACTGGCATGCTCAATGCCTTTGCGCCGTCATAAAGAAGATGTTCATAAATTTCATCGGCAATAATCCAAATGCCATTCTTTAGTGCCCACTCACCAATTGCCTTAACTTGTTCAGGTGAATAAACCGAACCAGTTGGATTTGATGGAGAGCAGAAGAGGAGCGCCTTTGTCTTTGAAGTGCGAGCCGCCTCAAGTTGTTCAACTGAAACTAAATAGTTTTGCGTTTCATCAGCAAATACTTCTACGGCAACGCCACCAGCTAACTTGATGCACTCTGGATAAGTAGTCCAATAAGGAGCTGGCAAAATAACTTCATCTTCTGGATCAATAATTGTTGCGAATGCTTGATAGACCGCTTGCTTGCCACCATTAGTGACAAGTACTTGATCAGCAGTAATTTCGTAATTGGAATCGCGCTTAGTCTTTGCAACAATTGCATCGCGCAATTCAGGTAAACCTGGAGTTGGCGTGTAACGATGATTAGCTGCTTTGCCTGCAGCATCTTGCGCGGCCTTAACAATGTAATCAGGAGTTGGAAAGTCTGGTTCGCCAGCACCAAATCCAATTACTGGACGGCCAGCTGCTTTTAGAGCTTTCGCTTTTCCATCAACCGCCAAAGTGGCAGATTCTGCGATGCTTCCGATTCGACGAGAGATTCTTGATTTTGCGCTCATGGACGTAATCCTAAGCGTGAATTCTGGCTCGATTTCGCTTCATAGATATCAACCCCTAGACTTTCGCGCCTAGCGCTTACCAAGGCAAACTTGAAAAAGGCGATGATTAATCGCGCCCAAAAGTAATCGCTCGAAGGGCAGTAGCTCAATTGGCAGAGTTCCGGTCTCCAAAACCGGCGGTTGGGGGTTCAAGTCCCTCCTGCCCTGCAAGTGAGAAGTAAGTAGTAAGAAGTAAGTAAGAAGTAATTAGAAGTAATAAGAAGGGTAAGAACGTGGTTGATGAAGTACACGAAGTAACTGAAGAGAAGTTAAATATCTTCGGTCGCATCGGCCTGTTCTATCGCCAAGTTATTTCTGAACTTAAGAAAGTTGTTTGGCCGACTCGCGAACAACTTACAACTTATACCGGCGTAGTAATTGTCTTCGTGGCATTCATTATCGCCGTTGTTTCAATTTTTGACGTAGTGCTTACAAAAGTAACTTTCTGGGTATTTGGATAGGGGGAGCGAAGATGGTTGACGATTTCGAGGCTGCGCTCGCCGCGGCAGATTCATCAGTTGAAACACCAGCAGTAGAAGAGGTAACTCCTTCTGAAGCTGTTGTTGAAGCTACAACTGAGACTGCAGTAGATCTTCTAGAAGATGAGAACGATGAGAATGCAGAATTTCGTAAGGCGCTTCGTAACGCACCTGGCGATTGGTATGTAATTCACTCATATGCAGGTTTTGAAAAGCGCGTTAAAGCAAACCTTCAAAACCGTATTACCTCATTAAATATGGAAGATTACATTTACCAAATTGAAGTTCCTGAAGAGGAATTCACTGAGATTAAGAATGGCCAACGCAAAACAGTTAAGCGCCAAGTTTTCCCAGGTTATGTATTAGTTCGCATGGATCTGACAGATGAGTCATGGTCTTGCGTTCGTAATACTCCTGGAGTTACTGGCTTTGTTGGAAATGCGCACCACCCATCACCACTTACATTGGCTGAGGTTGAAAATATCTTGGCTCCTCGTCCAGTTAAGAAGGATGGCAAGGGTCCAATCGTTAACGTTGATTTCTCAATCAACGAATCTGTAACTGTTATGGATGGTCCATTCGCGACTCTTCCAGCAACAATTTCAGAGATCATGCCAGAACAAGGCAAGCTAAAAGTTTTGGTTTCAATCTTTGGTCGCGAGACTCCAGTTGAACTCCACTTCAATCAAGTACAAAAGATTTAAATAGGAAAACGGAAAAAGGAAAAGAAAAATGGCACCGAAGAAAAAAGTACAAGCGCTAATTAAGCTTCAAATCCAAGCTGGCGCTGCAACTCCAGCTCCACCAGTTGGTCCAGCACTTGGACAGCATGGTGTGAACATCATGGACTTCGTTAAGGCATATAACGCTGCAACCGAGTCACAAAAGGGCCAAATCATTCCGGTTGAAATTACCGTTTACGAAGATCGCTCATTCACATTTATTACAAAGACTCCACCAGCATCACGTCTAATCTTGAAGGCAGCTGGAATCGAAAAGGGATCACCAATCCCACATAAGAATAAGGTTGCCAACCTTACTCAAGCTCAAGTTGAGGAGATCGCAAAGATCAAGATGCCTGACTTGAATGCAAACGATATAAAGGCAGCAGCTTTAATTATCGCCGGTACTGCTCGATCAATGGGTATCACCGTCAGCTAATTAAAAAGTAAACCCAGAAGTTAGTGGGAGAACCTCGCTGGTTCGCCAACACCACAACTCCTTATAAAAAAGAAAAAAGAAATAAATAAAGAATAAATAGGAGAAGAAATGAAGCGCAGTAAGAAATATAAGGCAGCTGCCGAGAAGGTAAATGCAGATAATCTGTATTCACCAGCGCAGGCTGTTAAGTTAGCTAAAGAGACCAGCACAACTAAGTACGACGCAACTGTTGAAGTTGCACTATTCCTTGGCGTAGATCCAAAGAAGGCTGATCAAGCAATTCGCGGAACTGTAAACCTTCCACATGGAACTGGTAAGACAGCTCGCGTTCTTGTTTTCGCTACAGGTGCAAATGCAGAAGCTGCTCGTGCAGCTGGCGCAGATATCGTTGGTGGCGATGAGCTAATCGACGAAGTAAACAATGGTCGTCTTGATTACGATTCAGTTGTTTCAACACCAGAATTAATGGGTAAGGTCGGTCGCCTAGGTAAGGTGCTTGGACCTCGTGGCTTAATGCCAAACCCAAAGACCGGAACAGTTACAACCGATGTTGCTAAGGCTGTTACAGATATCAAGGGTGGAAAGATCGAATTCCGCGTTGATAAGAATGCAAACCTTCACTACATCATTGGAAAGACATCTTTCACTGCAGAACAACTTGCTGATAATTACGCAGCAGCATTTGAAGAAGTAATGCGCGCAAAGCCAGCTTCATCAAAGGGCCGTTATGTTCGCGGTGCAACTGTTTCAACAACAATGGGACCTGGAATTAAGGTAGACCCAACGATCGCACGCGAAGGCGGAGCGATTCTTCAAGCGTAATTCCCGTTTTGACTGGGGGTAGGTCCTAGACCTACCCTTGGGCAAGTACCAAAGACTGCAGGTCTTCGGCGGATGAAAATCCAAAGAAGTTAATTGTAAAAAACAACCCGCATAGGTGAACACGAAGATTTAACCTCGTGCGCATTTATGCGTCGAGGTTTTTTTATTTTGAAAGGAAGAAATGGCCACGCAAGATAAGCAAGCGGCTGTTGCAGAGTTAACGGAAGATTTCAAGACCGCTAACGCAACAGTGCTAACTGAATATCGCGGCCTCACTGTCGGTGCGATGAAAACTCTTCGCCGCTCACTTGGTTTAAATACTAAGTATGCAGTTGTGAAGAACACGCTTACAAAGATTGCTGCAAAGAACGCTGGCGTAGAACTCGATGAGTCTCTACTAAAGGGTCCTTCTGCACTTGCATTCGTTAAGGGCGATCCAATCGAAGCCGCAAAGAGTCTGAAGAATTTCCAGAAAGAAAATCCACAACTTGTTATCAAGGGCGGAATCTTTGATGGTAAAGCAGTAACAACAGCTGAAATCTTGAAGCTAGCTGACCTTGAATCTCGTGAGGTTCTATTGTCAAAGCTTGCTGGTGCAATGAAGGGATCGCTTGCTAAGGCAGCGCGAACAATCGATGCACTTCGACTCAAGAAGGAAGCAAGTGAAGGCGCTCCTGCTAAGGCAGAAGCTCCTGCAGCTCCAGTTGCAGAAGAGGCACGAGCCGAAGTTGTAGCTGAAGCCCCAGTTGCTGAGGCAACAGAAAATGTAGAAGCAACACCAGATGCAGCACCAGAGGCTGTAACTGAAACCCCAGCAGCTGAAGAATCAGCAGAATAAAAAAAGGAAGATAAAAAATGGCAAAGCTAAGTCAAGATGATTTGTTAGCACAATTTAAGGAAATGACTCTTGTAGAACTTAACGATTTCGTTAAAGCATTCGAAACAGAGTTTGAAGTAACAGCAGCTGCTCCAGTTGCAGTTGCAGCAGCAGGTGGCGCAGCCGCTGGCGGCGCAGCTGATGCTGGTCAAGATGAGTTCACACTTGTTCTTGAAGATGCTGGCTCACAAAAGATTGCAGTTATTAAGGAAGTACGTAACATCAATTCAAGCCTCGGCCTAAAGGAAGCTAAGGATCTTGTTGATGCAACACCTGCAACTCTTATTGAGAAGGGTTCAAAGGAAACGGTTGATAAGGCAAAGGCAGCTCTTGAAGCAGCTGGCGCAAAGGTTTCAATCAAGTAATTCCTTTACGCAATTTAAAGGGGGCTCATTGAGCCCCCTTTTTTGCGCCTATTTTCGTGCCTAATTACGAGTGGAGTAGTAGCCGATTTGCCCTAGGGGTGAGGCCACCGATAACCTACGCGTTCCGCATTTCACGAAAAAACCAGTATTGGGCATATAGCGGCCTTGACCTGGTGGTAGCCGTGCGTTATCTATCTGGAGGAATTTTGGCCGCATCGAAGTCAAAGTCATTTGCACCAGCCCGCGTTTCATTCGCAAAGATCCGTGAACCACTTGAAGTACCAAACTTATTAGCGCTACAACTAGAGAGCGTTGATTGGTTACTTGGTAATGATCAATGGCGTGCACGTCTTGCGATTGCAGAAAAGTCAGGCCGTGGTGAAGTACCTAAGCAATCTGGTTTGGAAGAAATCTTTGAAGAGATTTCACCAATCGAAGATATTCAAGGAACGATGTCACTCTCATTCCGTGACCACCGCTTCGAGCCACCTAAGTATT
>CAYPMF010000048.1:0-7595 GCA_964411805.1 uncultured Actinomycetes bacterium
GACTCAAGTTGGCGATCGCTATGTTCTTGAAAATATGTTGGCAAATGGCCACAAATTAGGTGGCGAACAATCTGGCCATATTATTTTGAAAGAATTTGCAAACACTGGCGATGGCGTATTAACAGCTCTTCACCTTATGCAGGTAATGGCCGAGACTGGAAAATCTCTAGAAGCGCTAGCTCAAGTAATGGTTCGCTTCCCGCAAGTACTTATAAATGTTAAAGATGTAGATAAGAGTAAATTAAATTCTTCACCAGTGATTGCACGTGCAATTTCTGATCATGAAAGCGCGCTGGGTGATAGCGGTCGCATTTTGGTTCGTTCATCAGGAACAGAGGCGCTAGTACGCGTAATGGTTGAGGCGGAGAGCGTCGATAGCGCAACGAAAATCGCTAATGAAATCGCTGAACTAGTAAGATTGGAACTCAAGTAAGTTCGTTTAATTAAAGGAGCACCAAGCTTTGTGCGGCATCGTTGGTTACACCGGTAGTGCAGAAGCGGTCTCTCCCGTAATTGAGGGTCTACGTCGTTTGGAATATCGCGGATATGACTCAGCGGGTATTGCGCTAATTAAAGAAAAAGGCGAGAAGCTTTGGGTTGAAAAGCGCGCCGGAAAATTAGGAAATTTAGAATCAGAATTAAAAGATGTTCCAAAGTCTCATACTGGAATTGGTCACACGCGATGGGCAACGCATGGTGGACCAACCGATAGCAACGCACATCCGCATTTAGATAACGATGGAAAGCTAGCCGTAATTCATAATGGAATAATCGAAAACTATCTAGAACTTCGCGCAGATTTAGAGAAGCGCGGCCATAAATTTAAATCCGAAACCGATACCGAATCTGTGGCACACCTACTTAGCGATGCGCGCAAAGCGCACAATGGTGATTTAGCTGCCGCCATGCGAGATGTTTGTAAACAATTGCGCGGCTCTTTTACGCTCCTCGCCTTACATTCGGATGAACCAGATCGAATTGTTGGCGCCCGACGAAATTCCCCGCTAGTTGTTGGCGTAGGAAGCGGTGAGAACTTCTTAGCTTCGGATGTGTCAGCATTCATTTCACACACCAAGCGAGCGCTAGAACTTGGCCAGGATGAAATTGCTGACATATCTTCAAATTCAATAGTAATTACTGATTTAAACGGAAATGTTCTTCCACAAAGAGAGTATGAAATTTCTTGGGATGCATCGGCAGCAGAACGAGGTGGCTATGAACACTTCATGCTGAAAGAAATATTTGAACAACCAAAGGCAGTTTCAGATACGTTAATTGGTCGATACAAGGGGCTACCTAAAGAGATCGCTAAAAATATTAATTTTAAGAAGATTGAAAAAATTGTGATTGTGGCATGTGGAACCGCCTTCCACTCTGGCTTGGTTGGTAAATATGCAATTGAGAAGTGGGCGGGAATTTCAGTTGATGTTGAATTGGCATCTGAATATCGATACCGCGAGCCAGCTGTAAATAAAAATACTTTAGTTATTCCAGTATCCCAATCTGGAGAGACTATGGATACTTTGATGGCTATGCGCTTTGCAAAAGAGCGCGGTGCAAAAATATTCTCAGTTTGCAATACAAATGGTTCAACAATTCCACGTGAATCAGATGCAGTTCTTTATACCTATGCCGGCCCTGAAATTGCGGTTGCATCGACAAAAGCATTTACCAGCCAATTAGTTGCAATGTATCTAATAGGTCTACATATTGGTCGTGAACGTGGTGAGCTAAAAAAGAGCGAAGCTAAAGCGATCGAAGCCGAGCTTTCTGAGCTTCCTGCGAAGATTGAACAGATTTTAGAAACTGTTGAACCACTTCGCGCATTAACTAGACAATTTAAAGATGCGACTTCAATGCTCTTTTTAGGACGCCATGTTGGTTATCCAACTGCTCTAGAAGGCGCGCTTAAGTTAAAAGAGTTGGCCTATATGCATGCTGAAGGTTTTGCTGGCGGCGAATTGAAACATGGACCTATTGCCTTAATTGATCAAGGAACGCCAGTGGTAGCAATCATGCCTGCCGCAGGTACGGTCCTGGCGGAAAAGATGGCATCAAATATTCAAGAGGTGAAAGCTCGTGGCGCAAGAGTTATCGCCATCGCTGATGAAAAATTGGATATTGCCGAACACACAATTTTGATTCCAAAATCTCACGAATTCTTACAATCTGTTTTAGCTGTTGTTCCACTCCAAGTTATTTCATATGAAATGGCGGTTGCGCGAGGCAATGATGTCGATCAACCAAGAAACCTTGCCAAATCTGTAACTGTTGAGTGAGATGCAAACAGATTCTAGACGCGCAGAAATGCGCCGTGCGTTAAAAGCATCGGCGTTATTCTTTATTGGCTTTCTACTTGTTACCCAACAAGTTTTAATGCGCGGTTGGATTTATCATTTTGATCATTGGATTGAATCTCGTAAACACCATACCTTCAAAGGGTTATCAAGTCATATCCTGCTAGCACTTGATGATTTGGGGTTGCGTTGGTTTACTGCGACAGTTCTTTTAATTGCTGCTGGAATCATCGGACTTCGTTTTAAATCTTGGCGCCCATTTAACCTATCCATCCTTGCGCTACTTGCACTTAATTTAGTTGTTGGCGGATGCAAGTTGATTATCGGTAGAACAAAGCCAAGGCTCTATGTTGATGCACTTCATGCAAATGGAATGTCATATCCAAGTGGCCATGCCTCGAATGCCATCATCTCTTGGGGACTGTTGGCTTATTTAATTTATAGATATTCAAATCGTTATCCATTTGTGGGCATTAAGTTGTATCCACTTGCATGGGCAATATCTTTGACAGTATGCGTAGTCTCTTTAATTCGCAAGACTCATTGGTTCTCAGATTTACTTGGTGGAATATTTATCGGCGCATCACTATTGGTTCTTGTAATTGCCATTGATAGATTTATTCCGTCAAAGAGGCAGCCATCATGAGTATCTATGGAATTGGGATTGATGTTGTTGATATTGCGCGCTTCAAAGAATCTATTGATCGCACGCCAACTCTGATTTCAAGGCTTTTTACTGATGCGGAAGCAGCGCTTTCCATAGGATCAATTGCAGCTCGCTTTGCAGCAAAAGAAGCTCTAACTAAAGCACTAAATCATAAGACAATTAATTGGCGTGAAATTGAAGTTGCAAACGAAGAATCAGGAAAACCTTATTTTATTTTTCATGGATTAATTTCTGAAAAACTAATCGGAAAGAAAGTTCACTTAACACTCTCGCATGATGCCGGAATCGCATCTGCCATGGTGATCGTTGAGAACGCATAATGCGTGCATTTGTAGAGATCGATTTGGCGGCAATCGCACACAATATTAAGAGCGTAAAGAAGAATACAGATGCGCAAATTCTTGCAGTTGTTAAAGCAGATGCATATGGACATGGGATCTGGCCAGTTGCAAATACTGCGATTGAAGCTGGCGCTACCTGGCTTGGCGTTGCTCTCCTAGAAGAGGCAATTGTCCTAAGAACGCGAGGAATTAAGAGCGTTCCAATAATTGCTTGGCTAACTCCAATTCATGAAAATTTCGAAGAGGCAATAAATTTAAATATTGATCTTGCCGTTCCATCAATTGCTCATCTAAAGGCTATTGAGAGCGCAGGGAAGAAGTTAAAAACCAAGCCTCGTATTCATATCGAAATTGATACTGGTATGACTCGTGGCGGGCTTTTAAATGAGTGGAGTGAATTTCTTAGCGAAATTAAAGTTGCTGAAGTTGAAGTAGTAGGTGCTTGGACCCACTTTGCTCGGGCAGATGAACCAGAATCAGATTTCACTGAGAAGCAAGTTAGAGAATTTGAAAAGAAACTTTCAGAATTAAAGTCAATTGGAATTAATCCAGAATTTATACATCTATCAAATTCTGGCGCCGCCCTCACTAAGAAGAGTGCTCATAAAGATATCGTCCGTCTTGGCATTGCCATGTATGGTCTCTCACCAGATATTAATTTCATGGGGAATTCAAAAGATTTGGATCTTCGTCCAGCAATGTCTCTTAAGAGCGAACTTCATTTAGTGAAGAGCGTTCCAAAAGGAAGTGCGGTTGGATATGGTGGAACGGCAATTACTGAGCGCGACACCAAGTTAGCAATAGTCACCTTGGGTTATTCAGATGGAATTCCACGGAGTGCAAATAAGAACGCCGGAATTTATGTTGCTGGTAAGCGGGCTCCAATAATCGGTCGAGTTTCTATGGACCAATTTGTGGTTGATCTGGGCCCGGATTCCACTGCGCATAGCGGAGATATTGCAGAAGTATTTGGCGCCAATGGTTATTCAATTGACGAATGGGCAAAGGCCTGCGGAACTATTAACTATGAAATAGTCACAAGAATTTCACAAAGAGTTCCTCGAGTTTATGCGCTTAATTAATAGCGCTGAGCAGATGCATGACTTCGGCGTGCAACTTGGTAAGAAATTAAAAGCAGGTGACTTACTTTTACTCTCAGGCCCACTTGGTTCCGGTAAGACTGCCTTAACACAAGGAATTGGCGAAGCGTTAGGTTTTAAGAATATAACATCTCCAACCTTCGTTATTTCTAAGGTTTATCGAGGTGTTCCGAACTTAATTCATGTTGATGCCTATCGTCTACAAGGAGAATGCGCTGCAATATTTGATGATTTAGATTTAGAAAGTTTCTTGCCGAGTAGCATCACGGTTGTTGAATGGGGCGAGGGGCTCGTAGATCGAATTGCTGATAAATATCTTGAGATAAAACTGGGACATGGTGAAACCGAAAGTGATCGTACGTTAGAAATAATCGATCACGGCTCAGGAATTTCGATATGAAAATCCTTGCAATAGATACTTCAACCGATCGCACCAGCGTTGCGGTAGTTGAAGCTGGGAAAGTAATTGTTTCAAAGTTTCATCAAGATCCACTTGCTCATGGTGAAGCGCTGCCAAAACTTATCTTTGAAATTAAAGAATCGCTAAATAATCTTGATCTAATTGCAATTGGCATGGGTCCTGGGCCCTTTACTGGTTTACGTTCTGGCATAGCCTTTGCTCAAAGTTTTGCCTTAGCTAAAAAAATTCCTTGGGTCGGCGTGGGTTCACTAGATGCACTTGCCATGCAATTTAGCGATGCTGAATTTATTGTTCAAATTGATGCCCGCAGAAAAGAGGTTTTCTATGCACACTTTAAAGATGGTAGTCGCATTGGCGAACCACAAGTTGGCCCACTAACCGCTATTTCAAATAAGAATCTTCCAATTCATACTGGCTTTCCTAATCCAGTTGATATTGCGCAATTAGCTGAACATGTAAATATTGCAAAACCGATTTACGTGAGAAGACCAGATGCATATCCAGCGCCAAAGGGTGTGAAATTTAGAGCGATAAATCAATTAGATCTGGTTCCAATTTCAGTAATTGAAAGAGAATCTTTTGAAGTTGATCCATGGTCGCTAGATCAAATTAAGAGTGAATACAACGCCCCAGGAAGATTTTATGTAGTCGCTGAATTAAACGGAGAAGTCATCGGATATGCAGGAATAGTGAAGCGCGGTGAGAGCGGAGATGTATTAACAATCTCTGTTGCTAAAGCTCAACGTCGAAAAGGTATTGGCCGCGAATTGCTTCGCCGTCTGATTGATTGGGCAAGAACTAATAAGTGTGATGCAATGATGCTGGAAGTAAGGGTTGGGAATGATGAAGCAACCCCGCTTTATACATCCTTTGGATTTATTGAAATCTCACGTCGCCCAAATTATTACGGGCCGGGACGTGATGCGATTGTTATGCGAAAGGAGTTTCGATGAGTGATGCCTTAGTACTTGGAATTGAGACTTCTTGCGATGAGACTGCAGTTGGGATCGTTAGAGGGCGAAAGTTACTTGCAAATGTAATCTCATCTAGCGTAGATGAACATGCAAGATTTGGCGGAGTGGTTCCGGAAATTGCATCGCGTGCTCATTTAGAAGCGATGCCACATGTAATCACTCGCGCGCTTGATGAAGCGAAAGTTTCTTTAAATGATATCGACGCAATCTCAGTAACGGCGGGGCCAGGATTAATTGGCGCGCTCTTGGTTGGCACTAGCGCTGCATCTGCACTTGCAATTGCATTAGATAAACCAATTTATGGAGTAAACCATTTATCAGCACATATTGCAGTTGATGCGCTCGACCAAAGTGGGAAATTGCCGCCAGCCATCGCGCTACTTGTAAGTGGTGGCCACAGCTCTATTTTGAAGGTAAATGATTTAACTCGCGATGTAGTTACTTTAGGTTCGACAATTGATGACGCTGCGGGCGAAGCCTTCGACAAAGTAGCACGAATTATGGATTTACCTTTTCCAGGTGGGCCATCAATAGATTTTGAAAGTAAGAGTGGAAATCCAATTGCAATTGATTTCCCACGCGGATTGACGCTTCCTAAAGATTTAATTGATCATAAATTTGATTTCTCTTTTTCAGGACTTAAAACAGCAGTTGCGAGGTATTTATCGCAAACTCCAAATTACAAGAGAGCAGATGTTGCCGCCTCTTTTCAAGAGGCGGTCGTGGATGTTCTATTAAGTAAATCAATTAAGGCAGCGCAAGAAAATGGAATCGAAAATTTAATTATTGCTGGTGGCGTTGCGGCAAATTCAAGATTGCGCCAATTAGCAGGGGAGAGATGTGAGAAGGCTGGAATTAATTTAAGAACGCCTACTCCTGCACTTTGTACCGATAATGGCGCGATGGTTGCCGCGCTTGGAGCGCTAGCAATTGAAGCCGGGCTCACGCCATCGGCTTTAGGCTTCGAAGTAAGCGCTCAATTTGAAGGCTTCGCA
Source organism: uncultured Actinomycetes bacterium (assembly GCA_964411805.1). GTDB lineage: Bacteria > Actinomycetota > Actinomycetes > Nanopelagicales > Nanopelagicaceae > AAA044-D11. Next base: position 6,796 of record CAYPMF010000048.1, read on the forward strand.
CCGCGCCGATAAAATCGCGACCTGACTTAATCTGATTCTGATTTAAGTCGAATAAAAGAGTTAGAAACCAAAAAGTAAAGAAACTATTAAAGAGGAGAAATCATGGCCGTTGCCATTAAGCCACTTGAAGATCGTATTGTCATTAAGGCTAACGCTGCAGAACAAACAACTGCATCAGGATTGGTAATTCCAGATACTGCTAAAGAGAAACCACAAGAGGGAACCGTTGTTGCAGTTGGACCTGGTCGTTTCGATGATGGCGTCCGCACACCAATGGATGTAAAAGTTGGCGATGTAGTTCTTTATAGTAAGTACGGCGGTACTGAAGTTAAGTACAACAACGAGGAGTACTTAGTTCTTTCAGCTCGCGATGTACTAGCGATTATCGAAAAGAAGTAATCGTGGGTAAAACTTTAAATTTTGATGAAGAGGCTCGTCGTGCGATGGAGCGTGGTGTCAATGTACTTGCTGACACTGTAAAGGTAACCCTTGGGCCTAAAGGTCGAAACGTTGTTATCGCAAAATCTTTTGGCGCTCCGTTAATTACTAATGACGGTGTAACAATTGCAAAAGAGATTGAATTAGCCGATCCTGCTGAAAATATGGGTGCCCAACTTGTAAAGCAAGTTGCAGAAAAGACAAACGATGTTGCTGGTGATGGAACGACCACTGCAACCGTTCTTGCCCAAGCGATGGTTAAGGAAGGTCTTCGTAATCTTGCAGCCGGCGCACAACCAATGGGACTAAAGGCTGGCATTGAGCAAGCTGTTTCTGTTGTTTCTGCTGAGCTAAAGAAGAAC
>CAYPMF010000049.1:0-7296 GCA_964411805.1 uncultured Actinomycetes bacterium
CTCACGCTTTTTCACAACAGAATTGTTGCGTAATTCAGTTAACTTTGCCAATCGGACGAATGTGACCTCTCCGCCTTTAGGCTAGCCCCATGCTCAAGGCCTCGCTCCGTTATATTTTCGCAGCGCTCGTCTTCTTCCAATCACTCTTGATCGTAAGCGGTGGCGCGGTTCGCCTTACTGGTTCAGGTTTGGGTTGCCCAACTTGGCCTACATGTACTGGCTCCTCATATACGCCAGTGCCACACCAAGCACAGGGTCAACTACATGCTTGGATTGAATTCGGAAATCGCTTAATCGCTTGGTTAATTTTTATTGCTGCCGTTCTAGCTTTGATTGGAATCGTAAAACATTTAAAGAGCCGTAATGATTATCGCCAACTCAGATCACTTGCCATCTATCAGTTGCTGGGTTTTGTTGCTCAGGCCATTCTTGGAGGCATCACAGTTTTAACTAAATTGAATCCAATTACAGTCTCGGCACACTTTCTCCTCTCTATTCCTCTTGTAAGTGGAGCAATTTCACTCCGAAATCGATATCTATATAAAGATCATTTTCAGGTCTCCCAAATAACAAAGTTGGCAAAGAATTCTTTTTTAATCGGGACAGTTATGCTCCTAGTTATTGGCACGGTCGTCACAGGAAGCGGTCCGCTGTCAGGCGATGTTGCCGCAAAGCGTTATCAATTAGATGCGGCAAAAATTGCCGCTCTTCATTCTTATGTCGCAATTATTGTTTTGATTTCTCTCATTGCACTTCTGCTCGCCATCCGATTTTACGAATCAACTGAAGTACAAATGGGCATAAGAAATTTAATTTACGGTGCTTTTGCAATCCTTCTAGTTCAAGGCGCTGTTGGTTACCGCCAATTCGCTCTTGGACTCCCTGAAATTTTAGTGGGCATGCATTTATTGGGTGCCACTTTGACTTGGATTTTTACATGGAATATCCATTTGCGAATGAGAAATAGGTGACTAATGAAGAACTGGAATAAATTGGATGATCAAGCAATAACAATTTCTCGTGGCCTTGCTATGGATGCGGTACAGAAAGTTGGCAATGGTCACCCTGGGACTGCTGTTGCGCTAGCACCGGTTGCTTACACACTCTTTCAAAAATTTTTGCGTCACAATCCAAAAAACCCAAACTGGTTAGGACGAGATCGCTTCGTTCTCTCTGCTGGTCACTCATCTCTAACACTTTATATCCAACTTTATCTATCTGGGTATGGCTTAGAAATCGAAGATCTCAAATCATTTAGAACACTCGGCTCGTTAACACCTGGCCACCCTGAATATGGTCACACAGCAGGTGTTGAAATTACAACTGGCCCTCTTGGTTCTGGAATTTCAAGCGCCGTGGGTATGTCAATGGCAAGTCGTTTCGAAAAAGGCTTATTTGATCCGGAAAGTGAAACAAAGTTATTTGATCACAATATTTGGGTTATTGCATCTGATGGTGATCTCCAAGAAGGAATAAGTTCTGAAGCCTCATCATTAGCTGGCACTCAGGAGCTCGGAAACTTAAAGGTAATTTATGACGATAATCGAATTTCAATTGAAGGCGATACCCATCTCGCATTTACTGAAGATGTAAGCGCTAGATATCGAGCTTACGGCTGGCATGTCATTGAAGTTGGAACAAAGAACGATGGGAATGTTGATTTAGAAGCAGCAAGTTCAGCAATGGAAAAGGCGCTTGAAATTAATGATAAGCCAGTTCTTATTAGACTTAAAACTGTAATTGCTTGGCCAGCACCTAATGCAAAGAACACTGCGGAATCACATGGCTCCGCCTTAGGTGCAGAAGAGATTGCGGCTACAAAAGTTTTACTAGGTCTCGATCCGAAGATTGATTTTTATATTACAGATGAAATTTTGGAACATACTAGAAAAGCGCAAAGCCGTGGTGAGGAGTTTGAATCGGCATGGAATTCCGAACTCGCCAAATGGAAGAGTTCACACCAAGAGAAAGCTGCGCTTCTAGATCGACTTATAAATAAGGAGTTACCAGCGGGCTGGGATTCAGAATTGCCAATATTTCCAACAGATAAAGATGTCTCAACAAGAGCGGCTTCTGGAAAAGTTATTGCAGCTATTGCGGAAAAACTTCCGGAATTTTGGGGTGGATCTGCGGATTTAGCTGGAAGTAATAATACAAATATTCCAAATGGTGGTTCATTTTTGCCAAAGAGTAGTTCGATGAAAAGTGCTAATGAGTTTGGGCGTGTAATACATTTTGGAATTCGCGAACATGCGATGGGTGCAATTCTTAACGGTATAACTTTGCATGGTTTAACCAGAACTTTTGCTGGAACCTTTTTAGTTTTCAGTGACTATATGCGCGGCGCGGTTCGACTTGCTGCCCTTATGGATCTCCCAGTCACATTTGTCTGGTCCCATGATTCAATCGGTGTTGGCGAAGATGGACCTACACATCAGCCCGTTGAACATTTAGCTGCACTCAGAGCTATCCCAAATCTAGCTGTAATTCGACCTGCGGATGCAAATGAAGTTTCAGTCCTTTGGCGAGAAATTATTAAACGACGCAAACCAGTTGGTTTGATACTTAGTCGACAAAATCTGCCAGTAATTGATAGAAGTTGCTGTGGTGCAAGTGAAAATGCAGCTAATGGCGCTTATATTCTTTGCGATACAGAAGGAACGCCTGACGCGATACTAATCGCAACGGGCTCTGAAGTCTCACTCGCAATATCAGCAGCAAATGAATTGAAAAAAGATGGAATTAAGGTTCGTGTAATCAGTGCACCATCGTTAGAGTGGTTTAGAGAGAAAGATAAGAGTTACCGCGATTCAGTGTTGCCACCAACCGTGAAGGCGAGAGTAGCCATTGAAGCTGGAATATCCCAAGGCTGGCACGAATGGGTTGGTGATAAAGGTGCTGTAATTGGAATTGATCACTATGGAGCATCTGGAAGTGCTGGCGCTCTATTTAAGAAATTTGGTTTCACAGTTGAAAATGTTGTGAGTACGGTAAAGGTAGTTCTTAAGAATGATTAAGATTTCTGGACCGCTTCTCGAAAAATTCGATCCAAAAAATCCAATTGCTCAAGATCTAAATTCAATAACAAAAAATCTATCCAAAAAGGATTCCACTCTTTGGGGTCCAGAGGCGCAAGCCGAGGCACAGGTTCGACTTAATTGGATTGACTTGCCGACCACATCGAGCGCTCTACTTTCAAAGTTAGATGAGTTAACTTCTTGGATTTCAAATCAAAATCTCACAACAATCATTTTATGTGGGATGGGAGGCTCATCTCTTGCGCCCGAAGTATTTGGAAAGAGTTTTAATAAGAAAATCATCACGCTAGATTCAACCGACCCAGAGCAAATTTCGGTTGCTTTAAAAAATGACTTGAGTAAATCTGTAATTATTGTTGGTTCGAAATCCGGTTCCACAGTTGAGACTGCTTCCCAGAAAGCGCTATTCGAGTCGGAATTAAAGAAGGCAGGACTTAATCCACTAAATCATCTTGTCATTATTACTGACCCCGACTCCCCTCTAGATATTGAATCACGTTCCAATGGCTATCAAGTGGTTAATGCGGATCCAAATGTCGGTGGCCGTTTCAGCGCACTTAGCGCTTTTGGTTTAGTTCCAGCTGCATTAATGGGCATTGATATTTCAACATTTTTAGCGGAAGCTAAAGTTGCCTCAGATTCATTTACAAATGAGAATTCGACTGTTGTTCAAGTGGCAACGCTACTATTAACGCACACCGAACAGATTGTTGCATTTAGCGATCGAGGTTCAAATGTTCCGGGTTTATCTGATTGGATAGAGCAATTAATCGCCGAGTCGACCGGCAAAGATGGCGTAGGACGACTTCCTGTTGTCATCGAATCCGAAGGTGCAGAAATTTCTGGCAACTTTCCTCTAATAACTTTTAAAGATGGAACCGGTCAACTTAGCGTTTGCGGAAGCCTTGCTGAGCAATTTATTTTTTGGGAGTGGGTCACAGCACTTCTTGGTCGAGGATTAAAAGTTGACCCATTTAATCAACCAAATGTTACTGAGGCTAAAGAACGCACAGTTTCTCTTTTAAGTAAATGGAATGGCGTCATTCAATCTCCCACCTCAAGTTTTGAAGATGAGAATATTGCGGTTTTCGCAGATCAGAAGTGCGGCTCACTTGATGAGGCCCTTGCAAGATTCTTAGCGCCAAATTATGGATACCTCGCCGTAATGGCCTATTTAAATCGCGAAGGCGATAATGAAATATTAAAGATTCGAGAATTGATTGCAGATAAAACAAAGACTCCTACAACCTTTGGTTGGGGTCCAAGATTCCTCCATTCAACTGGTCAATTCCATAAAGGTGGCCAACCAAATGGTGGCTTCCTGCAAATTAGTGCAGATAGTTCTATCGATATTCAAGTGCCTGGAAAAAATTTCTCATTTCAAACCCTTTTAATGGCACAAGCACTCGGTGATGGCGAGGCGCTATCATCGCGCAATCTTCCGCTATTGCGAATTCATTTAAAGAATCGAGCGGTTGGAATTACTAAAGTGCTTGAAGGAATTAAGAAGCTTTAATCATCACCGCGAAGACGTTTAAGTGCATCTTCAAGGATTTTCTTTGCTTCTGCTTCTGTGCGTCTTTCTTTTACATAAGCTAAATGAGTTTTATAAGGTTCATTTTTAACAGGTAGTGGCGGCTTATCCTTATTTAGACCAGCTGGATAACCACATCGAGGGCAATCCCACTCCTTAGGAATTTCTACTCCCTCTTCTTGTGCAAAAGACGGACGGGTCTCATGGCCATTTGCACACCAATATGAAACTCGAAAGCGAGCAATAGCTTCACCGCGTTCAGCTTCGCCCATTGGGCCAGCGCCCACACGGCTACCGCGAATAGCACTTCCCATGATGAACTCCTTACTTCTTGAGAACTAATGAAAGAGCGATAACTCCAACAAACCAGAGTCCACCAACAACAATTGTGATGCGATCCAGATTCTTTTCAACTACTGACGACCCACCATATGTTGAAGAGATTCCGCCACCAAATAAATCAGAAAGTCCACTTCCCTTGCCCTTATGTAGCAGAACAAGAAGAATCATTAAGACGCTGGTGATTGCCAACAAAATTGAGAGTGCTAAAACCACTGTGACCCTTTCGAAAACTTTCTTAACTTAAGACCGGCTTAGGATACCCGTTCTTTTACTGTGCCACGCGATGGAACTTGGCGATTCGGGCAAACTCCTCTGGATCCAGGCTCGCTCCGCCTACAAGCGCACCATCGACATTCTCTTTCTTCATGATTTCGACAATATTGGAAGATTTAACCGATCCGCCATAGAGAATGCGTGCCGCTTCTGCAATTTCTGGAGAACTAATCTTTGCAAGTTCAACACGAATAGCTGCGCAAACTTCTTCAGCATCTTCCGGAGTAGCTGTCTTTCCTGTGCCTATCGCCCATACCGGCTCATATGCAAATACTATTTTCTTCAAATCGGGTTTATGAAATCCTTTTAGACCATTTCGTACTTGATCTAGAACATGCTCCACATGGGTCCCCGCTTCGCGAATTGCCAATTCTTCTCCAATGCAAAAAATTGGAGTTAATTCATTTGCAAGCGCCGCCTTAATTTTACGATTAACCAATTCATCGCTTTCAGAATGTATTGAACGACGTTCCGAGTGGCCAATTACAACGAAAGTACAACCCAATTTGTTCAACATAGATCCTGAAATGTCTCCAGTGAAAGCTCCGCTTGCATCTGGTGATAAATCTTGAGCACCATAGGTAAGTCTTAAGCGATCCCCATCAACCAGTGTTTGCACCGAACGAAGATCTGTAAAAGGTGGAATTACAGTTACATCTACTGCGTCATAATCTTTATCATCAAGTGAATACGAGAGCTTTTGAGTAACTGCAATTGCTTCAAGATGATTTAGGTTCATCTTCCAATTACCCGCGATCAATGGTTTACGCATTTATCTTTCCTATCTATTTGAAATCTTAGGCCAGCGCTTCGATACCCGGAAGGGCTTTACCCTCTAGATACTCAAGGGATGCGCCACCACCAGTTGATATATATCCAAATTCTGAATCTTTAAATCCAAGCTTACGAACAGCTGCTGCGGAGTCACCGCCACCAACAACAGAAATTCCAGAAACCTTTGTAAGCGCCTCTGCAACTACCTTCGTTCCATTTGCAAAGTTTGGAAATTCAAAGACACCCATTGGTCCGTTCCAGAATACCGTCTTACATTTTTCAATTTCTGAAGCAAACACCTTTGCGCTATCTGGCCCAATATCAAGTCCCATTTGATCACTAGGTATCGCATTGCTCGCAACTACCGTTGGTTTTGCATCCGCTGCAAACTCAGGCGCCACAACAATATCTGTTGGTAGAAGTAACTTAACTCCCAGCTCTTCTGCTCGCTTTATTAAGTTCTTAACAGTTGGAATTAAATCACTTTCAACCAAAGATTTTCCAATTTCATTTCCTTGCGCAGCCAAGAATGTAAAAACCATTCCGCCACCGATAGCTAGAACATTCACTTTGTCCAGTAAATTTTCAATTACGCCCATCTTGTCTGACACCTTTGCTCCGCCAAGAACTACACCATACGGTCGTTCAGGTGATGTCGTAAGTTTCTTAAGAACTTCAACTTCGGCAGAAACTAAATACCCAGCTGCATGAGGCAATAATTTTGCAACATCATAAACAGATGCATGTTTGCGGTGAACGGCACCAAAGCCATCGCTCACATAGAAATCTGCGTAACTCGCTAACTCCTTTGCAAGAGTTTGGCGTTCTGCTTCATCCTTGCTTGTTTCTGCAGCTTCGTAACGAATATTTTCCAGTAGTGCGATTTCGCCCGCCTTTAAATTTGCAACCTTACTCCCAGCGCCGGTAGCAGAATCAATGAATTTAACTTCACGATTTAAAAGCTCTGCTAGTCGCTTTGAAATTGGAGCAAGTGAGAGTTCTGGCTTTCGTTCACCTTTAGGGCGCCCTAAGTGGGCAGCAATAACTATCGATGTTCCATTTTCTAAAAGAAAGTTAATGGTCGGAAGCGAGGCTCTAATACGTCCATCATCAGTGATCACGCCTTCTTTTAGCGGAACATTGAGATCACAACGAAGTAGAACTCGCTTCCCCTTAACATCAGAGTTTGCGAGTGTTTTGATATTCATTAAAGCTTTGCGCCAACAAATCCGACTAGATCAACTAGACGATTTGAATATCCCCACTCATTGTCATACCAACCAACAACCTTCACAGTTGTTCCGATTGCCTTATATAAACCTGCATCGAAGATAC
>CAYPMF010000050.1:0-7163 GCA_964411805.1 uncultured Actinomycetes bacterium
ACCAGCGTCATACATCGCATATAGAACTCGACGGTGAACTGGCTTTAATCCATCACGAATATCTGGAAGTGCACGACCAACAATTACTGACATTGCATAATCGAGATAAGAACGCGCCATCTCGACGTTGAGATCTATCGTCTCAACTTTGTCGTGTTGAACCTCTAACTCTTTATCGGTGTCTTTTTCTTTAGCCATTAGATATCCAAGAACCTAACGTCTTTTGCATTTCTTTGAATAAAGCTTCGGCGCTGTTCAACATCTTCACCCATTAGAACAGAGAACAAATCATCTGCAGCTGCCGCATCTTCAAGTGTCACTTGAATCAATACGCGGTTGGCTGGATCCATTGTTGTATCCCAAAGTTCCTTCGCTGGCATCTCGCCCAAACCTTTGAAGCGTTGGATACCGTCTTCCTTTGGAAGACGCTTTCCTGCTTCTACGCCAATTTGAATCATTCCGTCGCGTTCACGATCTGAGAATGCATATTGCACCGGCTCTTTGCCGCCCCACTTCAATTTATATAGTGGCGGTTGCGCTAAATAAACATGTCCGTGCTCAATTAACGGACGCATAAAGCGGAATAACAAAGTTAAAAGAAGTGTGCGGATATGTTGACCGTCAACATCGGCATCGGCCATCAAAATAATTTTGTGATAACGAAGTTTTGCTAAATCAAAGTCATCATGAATGCCAGTGCCAAGTGCAGTAATTAACGCTTGCACTTCGTTGTTTTGAAGGACGCGATCGATGCGCGCCTTTTCAACATTTAAAATCTTTCCGCGAATTGGAAGTACCGCTTGGTTTCGTGAATCGCGTCCACCCTTTGTTGAACCGCCAGCAGAATCTCCTTCTACAATATATAGCTCGCACTTTTCTGGTTCAGTCCATTGGCAATCAGCCAACTTTCCTGGCATTCCGCGTCCTTCTAATAATCCTTTTCGATTACGGGAAAGATCGCGCGCCTTGCGGGCTGCAACACGAGCAGCAGCTGCATCAATTGATTTGCGAACAATTTCTTTACCTTCAGTCGGATTCTTCTCAAACCATTCGGTTAAAAATTCATTAACTGATTTTTGAGTAAATGATTTAGCTTCGGTATTTCCAAGTTTTGTCTTGGTCTGACCTTCAAATTGCGGCTCACCAATCTTTATAGAAACGATTGCTGTTAAACCTTCGCGAATATCTTCGCCAGTTAGGCGATCTTCCTTCTTGCGAATGAATCCCCACTCTTCGCCAAACTTATTAACAACTGATGTTAGTGCGGTGCGGAATCCTTCTTCATGTGTTCCACCTTCGTGGGTGTGAATTGTGTTTGCAAATGTATAAACCGATTCGCTAAACCCTGAATTCCATTGCATAGCAACTTCAAGACTCATCTTTGATTTCTTATCTTCATCTTCAAAAGAGATAATGTTTTTATGAGTCTCGCCCTTAGTTAAATTAAGGTGCTTTACGAAATCAATAATTCCGCCCTTATATTCATAGCGAACATAAAGCGGTTCGCCCTTTTCATCTACGTGCCCTGGGCGCTCATCTTTAAGAGTAAGGATCAAACCCTTATTTAAGAATGCCATTTCGCGGAAACGAGTTGAAAGTGTTTCAAAAGAAAAAATTGTGGTTTCAAAAATATCTGGTGATGGCCAGAAAGTTACGGTTGTTCCCGTTCCCTCAGCTTTGCCGCCCTTTTTAACTGGAGCTGTTGGCACACCTAATCTGTAATCTTGTGACCAATGAAAGCCATCGCGCTTTACATCTACTTCTACCTTTGTACTTAACGCGTTTACAACTGAAATTCCAACGCCGTGCAGACCGCCGGAAACTGAATAGCCACCGTCGCCGAATTTTCCGCCGGCGTGTAGAACTGTTAAAACAATTTCTAGCGCAGATTTCTTTTCAACTGGATGCATATCAACCGGAATTCCGCGCCCGTTATCAACGCAACGCAAAGATCCATCGGCCAAAATTGTTATGTTGATTTCGGTGCAATAACCAGCGAGCGCCTCATCAACTGAGTTATCAACTACTTCGTAAACAAGATGATGGAGGCCTCGTTCACCGGTTGAGCCGATATACATGCCTGGGCGCTTGCGGACCGCCTCTAGGCCTTCTAGGACGGTGATGTTCGAGGCGTCGTACGATTTTTCAGCCATCGATCAAAACACCCCCAAAACGCTTGTAGCCAATTCTCGGCCGTTTTAACTATATCGAAGGCCTTAATCCTAGTCGCAGGCGAGTGGTACGCCTAATCAAAAAAGCCCCCAGCGGTGGATTTCAGCCACTTTTACACGCAAGGGGTGGGTAGATATTGCTTTTAGTTAACTTACTTGGACTATGAGGCCGCTGGCATCGGTTCCTAGGACTTTGAACTTATATCCAAGATCGGAATAACTCTTTCCGCTCTTAATTAGCTCAGGGATCCCTCCATACGGTGCATTTCCATGATTGAAGTGTGTATCCACTTTATAAATCAACAATCCAACAGATCCGTCAAAATCTTTTTTTGACTCAAAGCATAATGAAAGTCCCGGCTCCAAATTAATTACGCCTAACTTTGGAACGCCACTTTTATTTAGATGAGACAAATAAATAACTTTTTTATTTTTGTTTGTTAAACATTTTATCTCAAAATCAAAAATAAAACCCATTAATAATTTATTCCAACCCGTGAAATCTGGTGTATAGCCAGACATTAAATCCCAACCATTTATTGTGTTGGTGCTCTGAACAGTTCCATCTCTTGGTTTTTGAAATAGATATAGATCCTCTAAACCAAAAAGCGCATGACCCAATTCATGAGCAAAACTTGTCCAAGCCATTCCGCCTCGGCCAGCAAAGAGTATCGCGCTCGTAATTACACCGGATTTGGTTTGAAATTTAATTCCGCCCCAAGCTTGTCCAATACCAGTTGACCTAAATTGATTTGTGACAACGAGAATTGAATCGTAATTTGTTAAATTCAATTCGGGGGAAGCTATTTCAAATACTTTATTTAAAAAATCTACATGATCTTGTTGTGGCAGATTATTTGTAACACCGTATTTGTCAGCAGACTCTGAAAAATTTACCCAAAGTGCCTCAGGGGCAAATTCATATTTAACCGAAAATCTTCCAAAGCTCATTTTGGAATAAAAGGCGGCGGCGGCCTTGAAACTCGCTTCGTAAGAATCTCGATCGCTCTTTACAAATTTATAATCTGGAAAATTCACCGGAAGAATTAAAATGCTTGCATTACTTTTCCCGGTTAAAGTTTTTTCTGGGCGCGGGAAGCCACTAGAAATCCATCCGTCATTAGTGGCATCCGTAGTCTTGCAAATATTTACATCCGAGAAAGTTGCAGCTGCGCTAATTCTTGGATCTTTAGCAAGTGATTTAGTGGCCGCGCTTGCTGGAGAAATTGTTAATGAAAATATAAAGGCTGCTGCAAAGAATCTTTTCATTTGTTAACCGTAAGTGTCTCGCGGTCCCCTGGCGCCTCGAATAGTGCGCAGACCCTTCTTCCAATTCGGAACATTTGGTCCAAGGATAAATAACTCTTCTACCAAAGCGCCAGGCGCAGTATTTGAAATAGTTTCGCGCAAATTTTCTTTAATGATATTTAATTGCGTTGCCCATGCCGTTGAAGAGCTTTGGATTGTTAGCCTGCCATCAACTAAAGAGATTGGAGTTGAGTGTTGGGCAATTTCTTGGCCAACAATTTTCTCCCAATCAGAAAAAATATTTCCTTCGGCTAAGCCGCGGACCCAGTCGCGCTTTGCAATCAACTCATTTAAAACGTCTCCCATTAACTGGGGATCTTCGACCCGCTGCCGATTTTCCTCCTCGGCTTTTCGAAATTTTTTTGGCGAAGAGCGAAATGCTCGAAACATCTCTTTTGCTAAATCTCTAGCCATTACTCGGCGCCTACATTTAATTGAGTCGCGCTTCCGCTCTTAATTCCATAGCGATGACCTTCAAGTTCTTTAGGTAAATCAGTTTCAACCGCAACAGTAATTAAGGTTTGCTCGGCTCTCTTTGCAAGAGCAATTAAATGTTCGCGGCGCTCTTCATCGAGTTCTGAGAAGACATCATCCAAAATTAAAATTGGTGAAAGTCCATCGTTTACTAATAATTGATACATCGCCAATTTCAATGAAAGCGCAATCGACCAAGATTCGCCATGCGATGCATAGCCTTTTACTAGATGTTCTCCAAGGTTAAGTAATAAATCATCGCGGTGCGGTCCTGTTAAAGTCAATCCGCGTTCGATCTCAGAATTTCTCGTAGCCTGCATTCTTTCAAGAATTTTCTTTGAATTAATTTCTTGATCTGTTGTTGGCTCTTCGATGCTGGACTTATATGCAAGCCATGCCGGCTTCTCGCTAGAGATGTCTCGATAAATATCTTTAAATAGTGGTTCGAGATCTTCTAGCGTTTTAAGACGTGAGGCAATTATTTCACCGCCTAAATTTGCAACTTGCTCATCCCATGGCGCAAGTGAGGCTGAGGATGCGCGTTGTTTTAACAGTGAGTTTCTTTGGCGTAACGCCCTTTCGTAATCTGAAATAACGCCGGCGATTCTTGGCGAGCGCAGTGTTATGAGTTGATCGATAAATTTTCTGCGCTCTGATGGGTCTCCGCGAACTAAATCTAAATCTTCTGGCGAGAAATAAACGGCCTGCACAATTCCAAAAAGCTCTTTTTGAGAACGCACTGGATTTTGGTTTATCCGCGCGCGATTAGCTTTATCGGCATTTATTTCCAACTCAACTAAAACGTCGCGGCCTGGGATTTGAGCCTTAGCTCTTACATATGCGCTGTTGGAGCCAAGTTGAACTAGTGGTTGGTCGCTTGAAACTCGGTGTGAAGATAAAAATGAGAGGTAGAGAATTGATTCAATAATATTGGTCTTACCTTCGCCATTTCGGCCCACAAAGATTGTGATTCCTGGCTCCAGGCTCAAATCAAGTTGCTTATATGAACGAAAGTTCGTCAGCGAAAGATTTGAGATCAGCACAAATTTAAGATGAGTAGCGCATCGGCATCAACAAGTATTTATAGCTTGTGTCAGGCGTTGCATCTGCCTCTTTCTTCCCCATAAAGATGGCGTGCTTATTTAAAGCTGTAAATGCCACGTGAACGAATGGGGCATCTACCGCTTGAATTCCATCGATTAAGAATTGCGGATTAAATCCTGTGCTGAATTCTTCTCCGGAGTAACCGATTGAAATATTTTCACTCGCTTGCGCATCGTTTCCTGAACCAGCTTGTAATTCCAAGTTTCCTGGTGAAAATACCAACTTGAGCGGAACAGTTTTATCTGTCACTAAAGCTACGCGGTGCACGGCATCTAAGAATGGAGCAACTTCAATAGTTACCTCGGCTGCGGCATCTGTTGAAAGTAGTTGGCGGAAAGGCGGCAGGACTTCATCTAACGTCCTTGAAGTTAAAGTTTTGTCATCTGATTTAAATCCGTATAGGCGCTCTTTTGATTCGCCATCTGCAAGCGCAAAAGTTACCTTCCCTGATCCAGTTAATGACTTAGCAAGTTCTGAAATAGTTCTAGCGCGAACCAATATTGTGTTTTCAATATCGCTCTTACTTGGATTCCAAGTTAACTCTTTAACTGCAAGCCGATATCTATCGGTTGCAGCAAGTAAAATGTTCTTTCCTTTAACTTCAATATGAACACCGGTTAATTTAACAAGCGACTCATCTTTTCCAGCTGCAATAGCAACCTGCGATACCCCTTCAGCAAAAATATTACTGTCAATTGTTCCTGCGGCATCTGGGAATGAAGGTAGCGGCGGGAATTCTTCAACTGGAAGAGTAGGGAGTTGAAATTTTGCAGACCCAGCATTTACAAGAACTCTTGTTCCGTCTAGCGCAAATGTAATTGGTTTATCAGGGAGTGATCTTGCAATATCGGCTAACAATCTTCCTGGAACTAAAACTCTACCTTTTTCAATTATGTCAGCATTAATTACAGATTCTGTTGTAGTTTCCAAATTTGAACTTGTAAATGTAATTACATCATCAACATTAATTACAATTCCTAACAAACTTGTTTGTATAGGTCTAACCGATAAAGATCTAGCAACCCAATTAACTGCATCTATTAGTGGCTCTTTTTCAACAAGAAACTTCATTGTTCTTTATTCCCAACCTTTTGTATTTATAAAATTAGTAGTAGTAAGTAAAGGTGTAATTTGTGGATAAGTAGTAAAAACGCAGGTGGCCCCGCTCAGAGTATTTGTGAAATAAGTGTTGGCGGCATGTGGAAAAGAGGGCGCAACTAGGCGGGCTTGTGCTTTATTCACCGGCAGGCTCCTTAATATCCACAGTTATCCACAGGTTACCCCCACCTTGGGGGCAACGTTCTCCACAATTCTTAAGTTTTAGTTCTTTACGGTCGTTTTAATGCGGTTGGTGAGCTCGGTGACCTGGTTATAGATCGAACGGCGCTCAGCCATAAGTTGGCGGATCTTTCGATCTGCATGCATCACGGTTGTGTGGTCACGACCGCCAAAGGTCTGGCCAATCTTTGGAAGTGAAAGCTCCGTTAACTCGCGGCAGAGATACATCGCAATCTGTCTTGCGTTTACGAGAACACGGGATCTTGATGTTCCACAAAGATCATCAACGGTAAGGCTGAAATAGGTTGCGGTCTGAGCCATGATTGAAGAAGCGGTGATATCTGGGCCGCCAACTTCTGGAACCAAATCGCGAAGAACAATTTCTGCAAGTCCCATATCAACCGGCTGGCGATTTAGAGATGCGAATGCAGTTACGCGAATTAACGCGCCTTCAAGCTCGCGAATGTTAGATGAAATCTTTGAAGCAATATATTCAAGAACATCATCCGGAGCATTTAATTTATCTTGCGCAGCTTTCTTGCGAAGAATTGCAATACGTGTTTCTAATTCAGGAGGTTGAATATCTGTAATTAATCCCCACTCGAATCTAGAGCGAAGACGATCTTCCAAAGTTGTTAATTGCTTTGGTGGGCGATCCGATGAAATTACAATTTGCTTATTTGAATTGTAAAGAGTGTTAAAGGTATGGAAGAACTCTTCCTGAGTACGCTCTTTGTTTTCTAAGAATTGAATATCATCAACCAACAAAATATCTAGATCACGATAGCGGCGTTGGAACGAAGAGGCCTTGTCGTCGCGAATAGAGTT
>CAYPMF010000051.1:0-7116 GCA_964411805.1 uncultured Actinomycetes bacterium
AGTTACTTTCGATATTGATGCAAACGGAATTGTCCACGTTTCTTCAAAGTATCTTGGAACAGGTAAAGAACAATAGATGACAATCACCGGCGGATCAGCTCTTTCAAAGGAAGAGATTGATCGCATGATGAAGGATGCCGAAGCGCACGCAGAAGAAGATAAGAAGCGTCGCGAAGAAGCTGATGTTCGTAACGTTGGTGACTCACTTGTTTACCAAACAGAGAAATTCTTAAAAGAGAATGAAGATAAGTTCAAGGAGGGCGAGAACGCTGAGAAGCGTGCAGAAGTTGAAACTGCAATCGCTGATCTTAAGAAGGCGCTTGAAGGAACAGATACATCTGCAATCAAGAGCGCATCCGATAAGGTGCAAGAACTTTCATCTCAATTAGGTGCAGCACTTTATGCAGCAAATGCAGCGCAAGCTTCAAGTGGCGAACAAAAGCCAAATGAAGAGGGCGTACAAGACGCGGAGATCGTTGACGAGCAATAATGAGCGAAAACGAAAATCCAAAGCAAGCTGAACAAGAGTTAGCTGAAGCTGTTGACGAGGCGCTGGCGGAAGCCAGCGCTGTCGTTGATGAAGTCGGCGCTTTAACGGCTGACCTACAACGGCTCCAAGCAGAGTATGCAAATTATCGTAAGCGCGTTGATCGCGACCGTGAATCTGCAGCGGAATTAACAACTGCACTTGTTGTTGCGCAATTGCTTCCAGTTCTGGATGACATTGATCGCGCCGCAGAGCATGGAGAACTTTCTGGCGGCTTTAAAGCAGTTGCAGATCAATTACAAACAATTACATCAAAGCTTGGTTTAGTTAAGTTTGAAGATGTAAATGTGCCATTTGATCCGATGATTCATGAGGCGCTCATGCACGATACAAGTGCAGATGTAACTGAAACTACCGCGACAAAAGTTTTGCAACCTGGTTATAAATTTAAAGATAAAGTAATTCGTCCAGCAAGAGTGGCTGTTACTGATCCGATTGGATAACCATGGCCGCCAAACAAATTTACGAGAAAGATTTATACGCGGTCCTTGGAGTTAAAAAGGGCGATGATTCTGCTGCCATTAAAAAGCAGTATCGCAAGCTTGCTCGTGAACTACACCCAGATAAAACAAAGGGCGATAAGAAGTTAGAAGAGCGCTTCAAAGAAGTTTCTGAAGCATATGAAATTCTCTCTGATGATAAGAAGCGCCGTGAATATAACGAGATGCGCGATGCCTTTAAATCTGGCCGAATGCCTAATGGCGGGATGCCTGGCGGCGGAAATTTCCAAGGAAACTTCTCAGCATCTGATTTCCAAAATTTATTTGGTGGCGGAGGCGGAGATATCTTCTCTAATTTATTTGGCGGTGGCGGTCGTCGCCAACCACAACGCGGCCAAGATATTGGCGCAGAAGTTTCAATTTCATTTCGTGATTCAATCTTCGGCAGCGAGAACACACTTCGCATAAATGGCAAAGCGGTACATATTCGTATTCCAGCGGGAATAAAAGATGGAAATAAAATTAAAGTTAAAGAGAAAGGTCATCCAGGCGAAGCCGGACCAGGCGATCTCTATGTGACGGTAAATGTAATTAAACATCCAGTATTCACGCGCGACGAACTTAATTTGAAGATGGTTCTTCCAGTTACATTTACTGAAGCTGCGCTTGGCGCAGATGTAAAAGTTCCTACACTTGATGGCGAAGAGGTGACAGTTCGAATTGCTCCTGGGACCACTAATGGCAGAACGCTTCGAGTTAAAGGCCGTGGCGTTGAAACAGCTAAAGGTCATGGAGATCTTTTAATCACTATCGATGTGCAAGTCCCTCAACGCGTTGAAGGTGCAGCAAAGAAAGCGTTAGAAGATTTCGCGGCAGCGACCAAAGAATTTAATCCACGCGCAGATCTTTCCCAAAAAGCTAAGGCCTAAGGAAAGAAAATTATGAGCGATAAAAAAATTTCACACGATCCAGCGGATGATGAAGCAGTCTATGTAATTTCGGTTGCATCACAATTATCTGGAATGCATCCACAAACTCTTCGCCAATATGATCGAATGGGATTAGTTTCTCCAGGACGTTCAACTGGTCGCGGTCGTCGCTACTCATTACGCGATATCGCCTCGCTACGAAATATTCAAAGACTTGTTGGTGAAGGAATAAACCTTGCCGGAATTAAAAGAATTATTGAATTGGAAGAAGCAGTCGCTTCGATGGCAATTGAAGTAGCAAAGTTGCGTACCGAAGTTGATGCCCTATTGCTTGAAAATCCACCAAAATCATTGGTTCGACGCAACAAAGAGACAATTGTTTTATATAAGGGTAAGAAAAAGTAAATAGATATAAGGTGCAGCCATGAGCGCACGCGAAAATCTAAAGTCAGAAATTCTCAAAAAAGCCGTTGTTCACGGCAAAGTAATTCTCTCTTCTGGAAAAGAAGCGGATTATTACGTTGATCTTCGTCGCGTAACTCTTGATTCAGTAGCAGCGCCTCTTGTTGGAGAGGTAATGCTTGATCTAACTAAAGATTTAGATTTCGATGCAGTTGGCGGTTTAACTCTCGGCGCAGATCCAGTTGCGACTGCCATGATGCATGTGGCCGGACAAAAGGGTCGCAAGCTTGATTCATTTGTAGTGCGTAAAGCAGAAAAAGCGCATGGACTTCAACGTCGAATTGAAGGGCCAGATGTTAAAGGGCGCAGAGTTTTGGCAGTGGAAGATACTTCTACTACAGGCGGTTCAGTATTAACAGCAGTTGAAGCGCTAAAAGAAGCAGGAGCAATAATTGTTGGTGTAGCAGTTATAGTTGAAAGAGGAGCTGCTGGAAAAGTTGAAGAGGCTGGCCTGGAGTATCGCGCAGCTTATTCGTTACAAGATTTAGGGTTGTAACTTCTTCTTTTTACGTTCTTTGTAAAACTCCCAAATAATTGGAGAGATTGAGAGAAGAACAATTACAGCAACAAGTGGCAATACGAAGTGATCAACAGATCCTTTTAGCCTTTCGCCAACGAAGTAACCAAGTGCGATAAAGCCTTCGGTCCAAACGATTGCGCTAATTACATTCCAGAATAAAAACTTTTTATAAGGCATCTTGATAATTCCACAAACTGGATTTACCAAGTGGCGAATAATTGGAACAAAGCGAGCTAAGAAAATTGTCTTACCTTCACCATATTTAACAATCCAGCGTTCAGCTTTTACTAAACGGTCCGGGTGGAAATATTTAGATTCCGGATTTGTGAAAAGCCTTGAACCATATTTATGGCCGAGATGATGTCCAAATGAGGAGCCAGCGATAGCCGCGATTGGAGCGCCAATCACCAATGCGAGCAGTGAAATTTTTACGTGGATGATTGCGCTGGAGGTTCCAGATGCTGCAAGGCCGGCAATAAAGAGAAGCGAATCTCCAGGAAGCCCGACAACTAGTGGGAGCGAAGTTTCGACGAAGAGGATTACAAAGATCCCAGTTAGGCCGAAGGAGTTGATTGCGCTATTGGCATTGAAGACGTTCATCGTGAGCGTAAGAGTACCCAGTTATACCTATTTATTTGCATCTGCCTGTGGTTCTATGTGTACCCTTCCTCTTCGTTGCTAAGCCCCACGCGTGGGGCGGGCGACAGATTTAGTCCACCGATGTACTAACACAAGGAGTTATACGTGTTCCACACGTCCTATGTATATGCAGTCCTAGTTGTCTCCCTCGTTGCGCTCGCAATCGCATGGGCCCTTCGCGCTCAAGTTCTTGCGCATAGCGAAGGTACAGAAAATATGAAGGAGATCGCCGGCGCGGTTCAAGAAGGTGCCGCTGCTTATTTAAACCGCCAATTCAAGACGCTCTCTTACTTTGTAGGAATTGTCTTCTTCCTCTTGTTTGCACTTCCTGGTGCGATGGAAGTTCGTATTGGCCGATCTGTGTTTTTCTTAATTGGTGCAGCATTCTCTGCGCTAGTTGGTTATAACGGTATGTGGCTTGCAGTTCGCGCAAACGTTCGCGTTGCAGAAGCTGCTCGTCAAAAGTCTGCAGAACGCGCAGTAAAGATTGCCTTCCGCACTGGTGGCGTGGTTGGTATGACAACTGTTGGTCTTGGACTTCTTGGTGGCTCACTTGTTGTTGCGTTATATCGCGACAACGCACCTGCTGTTTTAGAAGGTTTTGGTTTTGGCGCTGCGATGCTTGCGATGTTTATGCGCGTAGGTGGCGGAATTTTTACAAAGGCAGCAGATGTTGGTGCTGACCTTGTTGGAAAAGTTGAACAAGGTATTCCAGAAGATGATCCACGTAACCCTGCAACGATTGCAGATAACGTGGGAGATAACGTTGGTGACTGCGCGGGTATGGCAGCCGATCTATTTGAATCTTATGCCGTAACTCTCGTTGCAGCCTTGATTCTTGGAAAGTCTTCATTTGGTGAAGCAGGTTTGATCTATCCATTAATCGTTCCAGCGATTGGAATCATTACTGCAATTATCGGAATCTTTATTACAAAGCTTCGTCCAACTGATCGCTCTGCAATGCAAGCAATCAATCGTTCATTCTTTGCATCTGCAGTTATTTCTGCAGTTCTAGTTGGTCTTGCAACTTATACATACCTCCCAACAACAATGGAGAAGTTGGGTGGCGCAGATGAGAAGGTAATTGCAACTGGTGCAAACCCACGCGTTATTGCAATCGTTGCGGTTCTCATCGGAATTGTTTTAGCTGCTGCGATTCAAATTCTCACTGGCTTCTTTACTGAAGTTGGAAAGCGTCCAGTACGTGATGTTTCAGCATCTTCAAAGACTGGTTCTGCAACCGTTATTTTGGCTGGTATTTCTGTAGGTTTTGAATCAGCTGTTTACTCAGCAGTGCTTATTGCAGCTGGTGTTTATGGCGCATTCCTACTCGGCCACGGTTCATTAATTCTTTCGCTATTTGCAGTTTCACTTGCTGGAACTGGGCTACTAACAACTGTTGGTGTAATCGTTGCGATGGATACCTTTGGCCCAATCTCAGATAACGCGCAAGGAATTGCAGAAATGTCTGGTGATGTTAAGGGAGATGGCGCAAAGATCCTTACCTCTTTGGATGCAGTTGGAAATACAACCAAGGCGATTACTAAGGGAATTGCAATCGCTACCGCAGTACTTGCTGCAACTGCGCTATTTGGCGCATTCACAGATGTAATCACAAAGGCATATGCGGAACGCGGCCATGGTGATTTAACTGAGATTGATAAGTTGCTAGTTGTTTCAAACCCACAAAATCTTGTTGGTTTGATCATTGGCGCTGCTGTTGTATTTATGTTCTCTGGATTAGCAATCAACGCGGTATCTCGCGCAGCTGGTGCAGTTGTAATGGAAGTACGTAATCAATTTAAGAAGCATCCTGGAATTATGAAGGGAACAGATAAGCCAGAATATGGCGCAGTAGTTGATATCTGTACTCGCGATTCACTTCGTGAATTAGCAACGCCAGGTCTCCTTGCTGTTATGGCACCAATTGCAATTGGTTTTGGCTTAGGTGTTGGTGCACTTGGTTCTTATCTTGCAGGCGCAATTGGCACCGGAACTTTGATGGCAGTATTCCTATCGAACGCAGGTGGCGCATGGGATAACGCTAAGAAAACTATTGAAGATGGAAACCATGGTGGTAAAGGTTCTGATGCGCACCATGCAACTATCGTTGGTGACACTGTTGGCGATCCATTTAAGGACACAGCAGGTCCAGCAATTAACCCGCTAATTAAAGTTATGAACCTTGTTGGTCTACTTGTAACGCCAGCAGCAATCTCACTTGATCTTGGCGGACACGGTTTCACTGCAAAGATTCTTGGGCTTGTAGCAGTTCTAATTATTGCTGGCGCACTTGTTAGAGCTCGTAGAGCTTCAACACAGATTGCCTAAATAGGAAGCAACTTCCCCAAAGATTCTTATGGCAACGAAAACAGCGAAGAAATTAGTAATTGTTGAGTCTCCGGCGAAAGCTAGGAAGATCGGCTCATTTCTTGGCGATGATTATGTTGTAGAAGCTTCAGTCGGCCATATTCGTGATTTGCCACAACGCGCTGCTGATATTCCAAAGGAAGTTAAGAAGTTTCCTTGGTCTAAAGAGGGCGTAAATATTGAGGAAGATTTTGAGCCGCTATACGTAATTAATCCAGATAAGAAAGCAAAAGTTTCTGAGTTAAAAGAGTTAATGAAAGATGCTGATGAGTTAATTCTGGCAACGGACGAAGACCGCGAAGGTGAAGCGATTGCTTGGCATCTAATTGAAGTATTAAGACCAAAGATTCCAATTCGCCGAATGGTTTTCCATGAAATCACTAAGGATGCGATTCAAAAGGCTGCAAAAGAGACTCGCGATTTAGATTATCGATTAGTTGATGCGCAAGAAACTCGTCGCGTACTCGATCGACTCTATGGGTATCGTCTATCTCCAGTACTTTGGAAGAAAGTTATGCCAAGAATTTCTGCCGGTCGCGTGCAATCAGTTGCCACAAGATTGATTGTCGAACGCGAACGCGAACGTATGGCATTTATTGCATCATCCTGGTGGGATTTAGAAGCAGAGTGCGACGCAGGATTTAATGCACGTCTACTTTCACTTGATGGCAAGCGCGTAGCCGCGACAAATGATTTTGATGCAAATGGTGGCTTAAAAGAGAAGAACGCCGCAGCCATTCTATTATTGGATGA
This sequence comes from uncultured Actinomycetes bacterium, assembly GCA_964411805.1. Classification (GTDB taxonomy): domain Bacteria; phylum Actinomycetota; class Actinomycetes; order Nanopelagicales; family Nanopelagicaceae; genus AAA044-D11. Next base: position 6,661 of record CAYPMF010000051.1, read on the forward strand.
AGCCGGCGCAAATGAATTAGTTCAATCACTTCAAGGTAAAGCTTTAGTTGTTAAATCAACTGAAGAGTCTCCGAGAACTGAGAGACCAAAGGCGCCATTTACTACATCAACGATGCAACAAGATGCCGGATCAAGGCTTGGTTGGGGCGCACAATTAACAATGCGAGTTGCCCAGCGTTTATATGAAAACGGCTTTATTACCTATATGCGTACTGACTCGGTAACACTTTCCCAAGCTGCAATTAACGCAGCAAGAGATTCTGCAAAAACTTTATATGGTGCTGACTATGTTCCAGCATCTCCAAGAGTTTATGAAGGCAAGACAAAGAATGCTCAAGAAGCGCACGAAGCGATTCGTCCAGCTGGAGACACTTTTAAAACACCTGGCGAATTAGCTCCTGAACTATCACGTGATGAATTCGCACTTTACGATTTAATTTGGAAGCGCACCGTTGC
>CAYPMF010000052.1:0-7090 GCA_964411805.1 uncultured Actinomycetes bacterium
CAAAAGAGAAGCTTTCACATTACTCAAAGCGCACAGTTGATATCGAATATAAATTCGAATTCGCTGGAACCGAATGGGGCGAGCTAGAAGGTATCGCTTCACGCACAGACTTTGATTTAAAGGCGCACGCTGCAAAGAGCGGTAAAGATTTATCTTTCTTTGATCAAGAGAAGAATGAGCGATGGGTTCCATACGTAATTGAACCAGCGGCTGGCGTTGATCGTTGTACTTTAACTTTCATGATGGATGCCTTCACTGAAGATGAAGCTCCAAATTCAAAGGGCGAGATGGAGAAGCGTGCGGTGATGAAACTTGATCATCGCTTAGCTCCAATCAAGGCAGCAGTTCTCCCACTTTCTCGTAACGCTGATCTATCACCTAAGGCGCGCGATTTAGCTGCGGCGCTTCGAAAGAATTGGACCGTTGACTTTGATGATGCGGGCGCAATTGGCCGTCGTTATCGCCGCCAAGATGAGATTGGTACGCCATATTGCATCACAGTGGACTTTGAAACACCTGAAGATAATGCAGTGACAATTCGCGATCGCGACACCATGCAGCAAGAGCGCGTTGGTATCGATCAAATTCAGAATTGGCTCGCACCAAAACTACTTGGCTGCTAATTAAAAAGTGCTTACAAAATTTGCACCGCTTAAGTTGCCAATTGCTAATGGCAACTTTGCAAATAACGAAGCAGTACTAGATACCCCAGTTGTGCTGGCGCCAATGGCTGGCATAACCAATTCGGCATTTAGAACGCTCTGTCGCGAACAAGGTGCAGGTTTATTTGTCTCTGAAATGGTTACGGCGCGCGCTTTAATTGAGCGCCATCCAGAAACGCTTCGCCTAATCACACCAGGCAAGGGTGAAACTCCAAGATCAGTTCAACTATATGCAGTTGATCCAAAGGTAACTTCGCTCGCAGTAAAGATGTTGGTGGAGGAGAATCTAGTTGACCATATCGATATGAACTTTGGTTGCCCGGTTCCAAAGGTAACTCGTCGCGGCGGTGGAAGCGCGCTTCCATATAAGCAAACGTTATTTTCACAAATTGTTTCTTCAGCGGTTAACGCTGCAAAACCTTATGGCGTTCCGGTAACAATAAAGATGCGAATTGGTATTGATGAAGATCATGAAACTTATTTCACTGCAGCAAAAGCTGCTGCTGATGCTGGAGTCTCATGGGTTGCGTTACATGCGCGCTTTGCTTCACAACTCTATGATGGTGAAGCCGATTGGTCTGCAATTGCAAAGCTAGTTGAATTTATGGATGGAACCGGCGTTCCAGTTTTAGGCAATGGCGATATCTGGTCTGGCGCTGACGGCGTTCGAATGATGGAAGAGACTGGTTGCGCTGGAGTTGTGGTGGGGCGCGGATGTTTAGGTCGTCCTTGGTTATTTAAAGATTTAGTAAGTGCATTTAATGGCGATACAACAAAGGTAACGCCTTCGTTATTTGAAGTGCGCGACATAATGCGTCGCCATGCAACTTTATTAATGGAGTTCTTTGAACAAGAGGGGCGCGCAATGCGCGATCTTCGTAAACATATGGCTTGGTATTTAAAAGGCTTTAAAGTAAATCGCGAACTCCGTGCTCGCTTTGGAATGGTCGCATCTTTTGGTGAGTTAGATTTCTTGCTATCACAATTAGAAGATCAGCCATATCCAATTGAAGTTGCTGAAGGTCCACGCGGACGTAAATCTCATGGTCGTCCGGTAACTTTGCCTGATAACTGGCTAGCTGATCCATTTGAGATTCCTGCGATTACGATTGATGATTCAGTTTCCGGCGGCTGATGTTCTTACTTTTTAAAATTATTAAGCGCGCAATTTCCTTAGCGCTATTGATCGTAATTGTCTTACCGACTTATGCCATTGGAAATGTTTATCTCACCGCAAGAAATGCCAAGCCAATTAAGAGCGATGCGATTGTGGTCTTAGGAGCAGCGCAATTTAATGGTCGTCCTAGCGATATCTTGCAAGCCCGTTTAATAGAAGCAAAACGAATCTATAAGAGTGGGCTAGCGCCGTTAATTGTGACGGTAGGTTCAAATGCACCCGGAGATCGCACAACTGAAGCGGCAACTGGTTTTCATTGGCTAGCGCAAAATGGAATTTCAAAGCGGAGAATTCTTCCGATTGCGCAAGGTGTAGATACGCTCTCTGAAACTCAAAGTTATGCCAAGATATTAAAGAATAAGAATGTTAAATCTTTAATTATTGTTACTGACGAATTTCATTGTCTGCGCGCAATGACGATGGCAAAAGATGAGGGATTTACAACATCATGTGCGCCAACGAAGACTGGACCGGCATCAACTGAAAATTCTGGATTTAAGTATTTGATGCGAGAAACGGGCGCATATTTGGCCTATGTCACCGTCGGGCGCCATGGTATTCACCTATCTGACCAGATAAAGAATTAGGATTAAAGCGTGAGTTACTCAGATCTAGATTTGCAAAGGTTTATTGATGAACCAGCAAAGCGTCCTGGTCGCACCGAGTTTGCTCGCGATCGCGCAAGAATTATTCACTCCTTTGCACTCCGTCGTTTAGCCGCAAAGACACAAGTTGCAGTTCCATGGGCAACAGATTTTCCAAGAACTCGACTCTCACATTCACTTGAGTGCGCACAAGTTGGTCGTGAATTAGGAAATGCGCTTGGCGCAGATCCAGATTTAATGGAGGGTGCATGTTTAGCCCACGATATTGGCCATTCACCATTTGGCCATAATGGCGAAGAAATTCTCAATGAGATTGCAAAAGATATTGGTGGATTTGAAGGAAATGCTCAAAGTTTTAGATTATTAACTCGCATCGAAGCCAAGACAGTCGACAAAGATGGAATCTCAGTTGGACTTAACTTAACTCGAGCGTCACTAGATGCAGCTACAAAGTATCCATGGCCACAATCGCCGGGCGTTACAAAATTTGGTGTTTATGAAGATGATGTAACAATATTTAATTGGGTGCGCCATGGTGCCCCGCAAGGCAAACAGGTATTTGAAGCCCAAATCATGGATTGGTCAGATGACATCGCCTACTCAGTACATGACCTTGAAGACGGTTTAGTTACGCGCCAAATAAAGCTAAAAGATTTAACAAACGATATTGGGGACATTTATAAGGATTCAGCCGATCATCATCTAGCTGGCATGAGTATTGATGAAGTTAAGGAAGCGCTAATCAGACTTCAAGCGCTAACTTGCTGGCCAACTAGTTACGACGGTTCACATTCAGCACTTGCAAGGTTGAAGGATTTAACAAGCCAATTAATTGGTCGCTTTGCTAATTCTGCTGAGAAGGCAACTCGGGCAACACATGGAAACGGTGATTTAACTAGGTATAAAGCAAATCTTGAAGTCCCTAGAGAACAACGAATCGAAGTTGGTTTATTAAAGGCAATTTCTGGTTTTTATATTATTAATTCAGAGAAATCAGTAGCGCGTTATGACGCAGAACAAAATCTTTTAAATGAATTGGTTAACGCTGTGAAAAAGGGCGCACCTGGCACCTTGGAATCATTCTTTATTCAAGAGTGGGAGCGGGCGAGTACTGATGCGGAGAAAATGCGGGTAGTTATCGACCAAGTTGCTTCACTTACCGACCCAGGAGCAATCGCGCTCCATTCAAAATTACGATAGCAAGTTAAGATAACAACATGTCGGGTCGTATTCGTGATGAGGATGTTGCATACGTCCGCGACCACTCCCAAATCGATGCCGTAGTTGGCGAGTATGTTCAACTAAAGAGTGCAGGTGGCGGTGCCCGTAAAGGGCTATGTCCATTTCACGATGAGAAGTCACCATCATTTACCGTCACACCATCAAAAGGTTTCTTCCACTGCTTTGGTTGTGGAGTTGGCGGCGATGTAATTGCATTCTTAATGAAAGTTGATCATCTCTCTTTTACAGAGAGCGTTGAGAAGTTGGCTGAGAAGATGGGCTACACACTTCGTTACGATGGCAGTGGTGGCCAACCATCTGGAATTAATCGCTCACGTTTAACAGCCGCCAATTTAGAGGCTGCAAAGTTTTATCAAGAAGAGTTAAATAAACCAGGCGCTGCCCAAGTTGGACGCGAATTCTTGCAAAAGCGTGGCTTTGATAAAGCTGCAGCGGAACAATTTGGCGTTGGCTTTGCGCCAGATGAATGGGATGCGCTCTTTAAGCACCTCAAGTCAAAGGGATTTACAGAACAAGAGTTAAATACCGCAGGCCTGATTAAAGAGGGAACTAATGGACCAATCGATCGTTATCGAAATCGTTTAATTTGGCCGGTTAAGAATTTAACTGGAGATGTAGTTGGTTTTGGCGCACGCAAATTAGCAAGTGATGAAGTTGATCAAGGTCCAAAGTATTTAAATACAGCTGAGACTCCGGTTTATAAGAAGAGCCAATTGTTATATGGCCTAGATATGGCAAAGAAAGAGATTGCCAAGAAGCGCCAAGTGGTAATTGTTGAAGGCTATACGGATGTTATGGCTGCGCACCTTGCTGGAGTTACAACAGCTGTCGCTACCTGCGGAACCGCATTCGGAGATGATCACATTAAAGTTATTAGACAACTCTTGATGGATGATGATGCATTTCGTGGTGAAGTTATCTTTACCTTTGATGGTGATGCCGCTGGCCAAAAGGCTGCGCTTAAAGCTTTTGAAGATGATCAAAAATTTGTGGCTCAAACTTTCGTTGCGGTCGAAGAATCAGGTATGGATCCATGTGAACTTCGAATCGAAAAAGGCGATAGCGCGGTGCGTGATCTGATTGCGCGTCGTGTGCCGCTATTTCAATTCGCCATTAAGTCCGAGATTGCAAAACATAATATTGCTAATGCGGAAGGTCGCGTAAATGCGCTAAACCAAGTTGCACCTCTAATTAATAAGATAAAAGATGCCTCACTTCGTCCGGAATATACAAAACTCTTGGCGGGCTGGCTTGGTATGGATGTAGAGACGGTTGTAAGTGCGGTTAAGAAGAGCGGGCCAAGATCGAGTGCGCCATCTCAACCTACTCAAAGTGAAGTTAACCTAAAAGATCCGATTCTTGTTTTAGAGCGTGAAGTTTTAAAGATTAAGTTGCAATATCCATCGCTAATTCCTAATTGGAGCGAGTTGGAGGATAACGCTTTTACATATGAGCGTTATGCAAAATTGGCCGCTGAATTGGCAAAGAAATCTGAGAGCGATCCAACGAAATTTATTGAATCGCTTAGCGATGAAGATACCAAGAGCTTAGTTACTGAATTAATTGTGGAACCAATTCGAGTGGACCGAGAAGTTTCAGATAAGTATGTGACCAGTATTTTTGCAAGGCTTCGAGAAGTTGCAATAACCCGAGCAATTTCTGAAATAAAATCTAAATTACAACGACTTAATCCCGTCGAGAACGCCGATGAGTATCAATCGATATTTTCCGAACTGGTTTCGATGGAGGCAAAGAAGCGGGCCCAGAAAGAGTTGGCTGTCGGCGAATTAGGCTGATAGCGGGCGAGCAGATATAGTTCGTCTTCGCCGATCCCTGATAGCTCAATCGGCAGAGCAGCCGGCTGTTAACCGGCAGGTTCTTGGTTCGAGTCCAAGTCAGGGAGCCATATTTTTAACGTAGATTACGTATCATCTGCCAATGCGGAGAATCCTTAAATCTTGGAAAGCTAATCCACTTTATATTCAAATACTTCGCCTATGGCTTGGCGCAACTTGGGTCTACGGTGGTTGGAATAAAGCAACAGATTCTGGATTCCTAAATCAATCCTCGCCACATTACATCGGCGAGCAATTAAATGGATATCTGGCTTCTTCACCGATCTCTTCAATTTTGCGCCACATGATGGAACATGCAACATTGATTGGCTGGGGAGTGATGATCTCTGAATTCGCAATTGGAATTGCGATTCTCATGGGTGTTGCAATGGAGTTGGCATCATTTGGCGGTTTTGCAATGGCTATAACGCTCTGGCTATCTGCAACTTGGAGCGTGAAGCCATATTTCCTTGGAAGTGATACTGCATATGCAATTATGTGGTTAGCGCTCTTCTTATATTTTATGCAAAATCGCAAATTAACTGCGGTGATTCCAAATTTGCGCGATCGCAGACAAGTTATTCAACTTGGTTCGGTAGCTGGCATTTCATTAGTGGCCACATTTGCCGGCAAAATTTTTAAAACCGGCGGTTCAACTCCTGAAGCAGGAAAAGCGATTGCAAGCCTTGCTGATATTCCGGTTGGTGGAACAAAGAATTTCACTGCAGCAGATGGTTCACCAGCAATTCTCTTTAGGACCAAGGCTGGCGTCTTTGCTTACTCAAGAATCTGTACCCACCAAGGTTGCAGCGTAAATTATGACGCCCAATCAAACACGCTTCTCTGCCCATGTCACGGCGCACAATTTGATCAAGATGCAAATGGCAAAGTTTTAAATGGCCCGGCTACGACCCCAATTGCCTCCATAAAGGTGGCAGTAAAAGGTCAGAGCATCGTCCAGATTTAACATGTCGTTAATCCAAAAAACAAAACTGTAATCTGGAAAGTAGTAGGTTTTACCAATGGCGCTCTTTAAATTACAGATCTCACTTCCAGATCGCCCAGGCTCACTAGGTGCAGTTGCTTCTGCAATTGGTTTTGCTGGTGGCGATATTCGTTCACTAGTTGTTCTTCGTTCTGAAGAGGGTCGCGGTGTTGATGACATTACCGTTGCAATCCCAGGAACAGATCCGCAGGATCTCTTAAATGTTCTTGGAGATATTGGCGGCGTTGAAGTTATTTCAATTTCACCAGCTCAATAATTAATTTAAAACTCGAGCTCCTTGAGCGGGAGTTGAGATGAAGAATCGTGGCGCTTTAAAGCCACTCTTTTGAAAAGCTTCTGAAATCTTTCTTTTAACGTTCCCTACATCGCCACTCTTAAGTATCGCAATTGCAGATCCACCATAGCCGCCACCAATCATTCGCGCGCCAAGTGCGCCATTTTGATTTGCGGTATCGGCAGCGATATCTAGCTCCGGACAAGATACGGTGTAGTTATCTCGAAGTGAAATATGCGCCTGCGTAACTATTTGACCAAAGGTTTTAAAATCTCCGCGCTTTAAAGCG
>CAYPMF010000053.1:0-7004 GCA_964411805.1 uncultured Actinomycetes bacterium
TTGACGACGCGATCTAAATCCAGCTTGGCTAATGAACATAACAGCTCTAAGTGGCCTAAGTAATCGAACAAATGGAAGTGCAACTAAAAGTAATTCAAAGATATGTGCCTTCACAAACTTTTTCTTATTTGTAGCAAGTTTTAGCATTATTAAATAATCAACAGCAAAGAGCGCCCAGACAATGTGATTGGTCCAAGAGCAGAAAGTCTTGATTGCGCTTGGCGTTGGATAGTGAAAGACTGGATAGATAAATGCCAGGGTGTAAATCAGGCTTAGGATCAGAGTCGGCTTTGCCATCCGATGTTGCCACTGCTTGAGGGTCATATCCAAAGGCTATAGGATTTTTATATGAGCAAAATATATTTATTCGTCGATATTGATGTTAAAGCCGGACAACGCATTGGATTTCTGGAGAAGTTAAATAAACATGCCGCCCATGTGCGCACCGAACCTGGTTGCGAGAAGTTGGAAATCTTTATTGATGTCGAACACCCAGATCGCGTCTGCGTTGAAGAAATCTGGACGACAATGGCTGATTTTGAGGTCCATATGAAGTGCGATGCCAGCTTGGCTTGGCGCCCAGTTGCAGCCCCATTCGTGAACGGGGAGAAGATCACGATAATGAACCCGGCTTGAGTCGGGTGTAATGAATCCACTAACTTCATCGCTTATCTAAGTACCTGACCTTCGGAGCGTGAGATGAGCAAACCCAATAAGGGAGATACTCGTTTTGCCGTTTCCGAACAGGAATTAGAGGCTGCTGTTGAGGCAGCGCGAGGTGGCGACGAAATGGCATTTGCACTCTTGTGGCGGGAGAACAACTCCAGGCTTACAAAGTTTGTTCAAGCGCGCACCTATAAATCAGATTTAGATTTTGAAGAGATTGTCTCTGAAGTTTGGATGAACGTTGCGAAAGACGTTAGAAAATTTAAGGGAGATTATTCAGGTTTTACTGCTTGGGTTTATTCAATAGCACGTAACCGAATCGTCGATGCATCTCGTAAACGGGATCGAACTATTCGACCGCAAGAAGAGTTGGATGAGGCTACTTGGGTTCCCTCTAATCAAAATGTAGAGAAGGATTTTGAAGCTGATGCAAATGTAAAGCGTATTATCGATGAAATTAACAAATTGCCAGCAGCTCAAGCTGAAGTTCTAATGCTTCGAGTTGTTTCGGATTTATCAGTTGAAGAGGTCGCGAAGATAGTTAAAAAGAACGCAAATTCAGTGCGTGTTTTGGCGCACCGAGGCATGACAACTTTAAAAGAGAGTTTAGGAGGTAGCCATGAATAACGATAAAGATTTCGCTAACGATCCGTTATTTAAGGATCTCCGTAAGTTTGCTTCGAAACAAACTGGGCCTGAAACGATGCCTGCTGAACTCTTTGCTGCGTTCCGCGATGCGAAGGCAACAAAAGTTCGTAGCAAATGGATTGGTCGCTCTGTAATCGGAGTTCTCTTTGCTTCCGTTGCGTTGCCATCACTTGCGGCTGCTCACGTACTTCCTGCACCAGTTGAAAATATAATTCACAGAGTTGTTCACGTTGTTTCTGCGCCAGTACGAGTCGTTGCATCTGTTGTAACTTCAGATCCAATTCCAACAACATCGCCAACGCCCACACCTACAAATTCTGCGGATCCAGTAACACCACCAGCACCTGTAACTCCTGCTCCAACAACGGCTCCAGTGGTTCCAACGCCTAAGCAATCCCACAACGAGGTTGAACATAAGAGCGAGGGGGCTAAGAAGGAGAGCGGCAAGAGCGAAGAGAAGAGTTCTGAAGTTAATAATTCTGAAGGGGAGAGCGAGAGCGCAGCGGCCCCTAAATTACCTACCAAGGGCTCTACAAGCGCCCCTAGCGTGGGTGGATCAAGCGGAGAGAAGAGCGAAGGCAGCTCCCCTTCTAAGTCTGAGTCTAAATCTGGCGGAGGCGACGACTAAAAATTCTTTGAAAAGGGCGTAATGATTCCAAGCCCCCTATCGCTTATCTAGTTACTGGGGAGAGAGCCTTTCCAGTAACTACGGAAAGACTCACAAATGAAGACTCTTGCAAAAACCCTCATTGTAGTAATGGCTATCTCAGCTTTTGCTACTCCTGCTCATGCTGAAATTTCAAACTCTTCAACCAAGAAGGTTGTAAAGGTAAAGTCAATCAAGGCGAAGAAGGCAAAGTTCCTTACGGCTGCAAATCTTGAAACAACTACAGCAACTCCTGCTCCAACTGCGCCAGCAACTCCAGCACCAGATGCAAACACTGTGATGATGGCAAAGATGCTAGAGCTTCTAAAGACTCTTATGGATTCAAATGCAGCAGCGCTCGCAGCCCTAAAGCAACCTGCGAATAGCGTTGTAGTAAATCCAGTAATAACTGTGAGTCCTACAGTTACATCTACAAATACAAATCAACAAGTTCAAGCAGGTGCAGGCTCACCAACGCTTTCAGCAGGTGCACAACCAAGCATCTCTATTGGACAGAGCGAAGAGCACGAGAGCCATCGCTAACTAGATTGCTCGGGCTGCGTCCTTAGCAAGAGGAGGGCGACAGACCACGCCAGCGGCGCCGGATAGTTCCCAACTACCGGCGCTGTAAGGCACAAGAATTGCATCACCTTTTGCAACATCAATTGTTGAACCATTTTCAAACTTGATAGAACCTGATCCAGATAGCGCTAAGAAAATGCTAAAGCCAGCAGCAATCTTGCTTGATTTGCCAGTCAGATAATCTGCTCGGAAATATGGATCTGCTACATCAGTAAATACAGAAGCATCACTTGAAGTGAATAATCTATCTCGAACAATTAATTTATCTGCATCAGCTTTCGAAATTGGATCATATGAAAGAGAATCCAAAACCAAATCAAAACCAAGTCCAAGATGGCCATCCTTCTCGCCATCAACAGCAAAGTCATTCCATTCAAGGAGAGCTGATAAATCCGTTGGTTCTTGCAATTCAAGAACAAAGATTCCAAGGCCAATTGAGTGTGGCGTTCCGGCCGGAACAAAAACAGTATCGCCAGCCTTAACTTTATGTTTTGTAAGCGAATCCAAGAAACCTTGGGAGTCGCGGGCATCAATCATTGCGCGAACTTCGCTCTTGCTCTTCTTTGCATCAAAGCCTAAGCCAACTTCAGCACCATCTGGCGCTTCCAAAATAATCCAAGCTTCAGTCTTGCCATGATTAAGCGATAGATGTTTTCTAGAGAAAGCTTTATTTGGGTGGTAGTGAACTGGCAAGCGTTGTTCAGGATCAAGTAATTTCATTAACAATTCCGTGCTTGCACCGAAAGAATTAAAGTGTTCTGGTCCAAGCCATTTTTCCGGATTGGCAATAATTGTGTCTTTCAAAACTGTTCCATCAGAGAGCGTAGATAAACCAATTGCCTTTTGGCCAAAGAGAGTTGTGATTGAACCAATCCATTCCTCGGGGCGCATTGGACCACCTGGTCCATTACGTAGAGCCCCGATTCGGCTCCCGCCTCGGTAAATATGGTCAACTTGGTTTGGTGGCAATTTCTGCGGTTTAATCATGAAGACAATTTACTCAACGCCTGAAGTTTTTGATAGGTCTAGATAGGATTTCTACCTCACACCAACCGGGTGAATAAATCCAGGAGAAAAAATGAAGAAACTAATTATTATTTCTTTGATCGCTGGTTCACTTATTGCTGCGCCAACTATTTCAAACGCTGCAACTAAGGCACCAAAACCTCAAATTACAGGTGGGGCATCTGCTCGCGAAGGCACTGCAGAGCATGAAGCTGGCGAAGGAAACGCTGTTGAAAAGAGTGAGAAGAAAGTTAAAAAGAAAGTAATTAAGAAGAAGAAGTAAGAAGTTTTCGCGCACCTAGCGCGAGAATAATTGCGAGCCCCGCTGGGATCATCATCGCCCAGCGGAGCCCGATTACATCCGCAATAGCTCCCATCATCGGCGGGCCAAATACAAAGCCAAAATAAGTTATTCCAGATACAACGGCAATCGTTTCACCACTTGAAATAACACCTTTATATTCTTTATCGGCAATTTCACCAGCTGCGCTAAAGACCATTGGAATAACTATTGATACCCCGATTCCAAGTAAAACCCAAGCAAAGATGACTCCAAATTTCCCACCAATTAACAATCCAGAGCTCAAACCAATACCTGCGATTAGCGCACAAATAGTAATTAGATTTCGAACGCCATATTTATGAGCAAGGAAATCTCCAGAGAATCTTCCAACAACCATCATGGTACAAAATAAAACATAAGGAAGTGAAACTAGAAATCCAGTTGCGCCGAATGAGTCGCGAATTAAAATTCCGCCCCAATCACCTGCGGCACCTTCACCAATAGCCCCGCACAATCCAAGAACCCCAAGGATAAAAAAAATTCGAGGACGCTTTGTTTTAGCGCGGTGCTCTAATTGATGCTGATCTATTGATGCAGTCAGATACATATTTCTAATCAAAGTGGAAATTACTAAAATCAACAGAGCAGTTAACATCATGCTTGTAAGTGGCGATAGTTTTAATTGCGCTTCAAGACCGCCAAGCGCACCTCCTGAAAATGCACCTACAGACCAGAGCGCATGGAATCGACTCATAACTCGATAACTCGAATTAACTTCCATTGTTGAACCATGAGCATTCATAGAAAGATCTTGTGCGCCCGTAAATAAATGCATAATAAAAAGAGTGGCCCAGAATCCATAAATTCCAAAATTAATAGCAACAAGAGGTGGGAAGAAAACTAGCCCGAAATTAAGAATTCGAACTGTAGGTCCGCTTCCAAACTTTGCACATAGCCATCCTGTAACTTGAAGTGAACTTAAGACACCAGCAGCGCCAAAAAATAGCGAAGTACCTAGTACGGAATTTGAAATGCCAAGCTGGTGCTTTAAATCTGGGATTCTCGAAACAAAGGTACCGGTCGTAATGCCATGCATAAAGAAGGAAATTGATGTTGCAATTCTCGCGCGTCTAAAGGTTTTTGCATCGAGCACCTAACAAGTATATGTACCCTTTGTGCCGTGTTGGAGTTAAATGGAATAAATATTATTTCTGAAGGCGAACGCCATGGGAAACCAAGTAATTTATTTTGGCCTTGGATGGCGGGCAACGTTTCATTGCTGGCGCTCTCTTATGGAGCCTTCTTCCTTGGTTACGGAATTTCATTTTGGCAGGCTACGGTGGCTGCCATCCTCGGAACAGTCGGATCATTTGCACTCGTTGCAATTAGCTCATTGGCTGGCAAGAAATCTAATGCGCCTACCATGACTTTATCTCGCGCCATCTTTGGCGTTAAAGGAAATTTAGTTCCGGGTTTTCTCTCTTACCTACTCTTTGTTGGTTGGGAGACCGTATTAGTTTCTCTTGCCACCCTTGCTACTGGAACTGTTTTAACTAAATTCTCACATGTTGATTTAAATATCGCACAAATTATTGGATTTTTACTCGCTGCCGGCCTAACAATTTTTGGTGGAGTACTTGGATTTAAAGTAATAATGCGAATTCAAAGGTGGCTAACAATTGCGACGCTTGTGCTATCTATCGGCTATGTATTTCTAACTGTAAATAAAATTAATTGGAGCGCTGTAAGCCAAATTCCTACCGGATCAAATAAAGGATTTATTGGAGCGCTAATTTTTGGAATTACCGGTATTGGACTCGGTTGGGTTAACTCTGCTGCAGATTATTCGAGATATTTGCCGAGAGAATCGTCTAGTCGCGCAGTAATTGGTTGGACAATATTTGGTGCATCTATTGTTCCAATCTTGATGGTTGTTTATGGTGCGCTTATTGCTGGAAGCAGTAAAGCACTTAGTGATCAAGTTGCAGCAGACCCAATTGGTGCGTTAACCACGCTTCTGCCAAAATGGTATTTAATCCCATTTGCAATCGTTGCAATTCTGGGACTTATTGGCGGATCAATTCTTGATTTATATTCATCAGGCCTCGCACTTGTTTCAATTGGCCTACCTGTTAAACGCCATATTGCAGCTTCAATTGATGGCGGAATCATGACCTTTGGAACAATTTATATAGTTTGGATTGCTAAAGATTTCTTTGGCCCGTTTCAAAACTTTTTAATTACTCTAGGTGTGCCAATCGCAGTCTGGTCTGCCATGTTTGTCGTTGATGTGCTAACTCGAAAGAGCTACAACGAGAGCGCGCTATTTGATTCAAAAGGCGAGTATGGGTCTTGGAATTTACCCGCTTTAGCGCTCTTAGTAATTGGTTCAATCGCGGGCTGGAGTCTTAAGAGCAATTCATATTCTGGTATCGGAGTTATTCTGGCGCTTTTAATTGGAGCTCTAGGTCAATTTACTTTGCAAATGAAAAAGCCCCGCAAGTAAGACTCACGGGGCTTTTTTCTTAATTAATTAAGCTAGAGATAGTGCAGTTGCGCAGATAACTCCTGAGACTGCAATCCAGGTAAACCAAGATGCTGCAGTACGGATACGCCACTTATCTAGAGTTGGATCAACCGAAGCGCGACGAGCTCGAATAACTAAACCAAGCGCGATAAATGAGCCAAGGATGTAGTGGAAGGTATTTGCTCCCGCCATTAGTACCCAACTTGATGCATAAGCGCCATCAAAGACATGGAGATCTTCAATGATGAATGGCATGTGTGCGATTTGGTTGATTTGATAAACCAGACCAAATACAAGTGCAAAGAATGTAACAATCGAATATGTTCCGATTTGCTTTAAGTTTCGTTGCCCCAACTTATGTGAGATGAAAGCAACAATCAAAGGCAGTGTTGCCATCCAACCAGAAGCCACGCTAAATACGTGATCTTTCTTAGCTGGTAACCATTGATCGCTCATATTTAAATTCTTCAAGTAGAAGAATGTAAATAACATTCCAAATACGAAGGCACCGTCTGCAACGATGAGTAGACGAACGCCAAGGCGCTCACGACGGCCAACTACTTCTGGTGCATCGTGATGTACGTGAAATTGTGTGTCAGCTGACATTACTTTTCACTCCTTCCGTATCCATATGGATCACTTGTTAC
>CAYPMF010000054.1:0-6958 GCA_964411805.1 uncultured Actinomycetes bacterium
GTTACATACTCTTTAATGAAAGCTGCTGCACGCTCTTCAGCGTCGCCACCAATTTCACCAATCATCACAATTGCTTCTGTTTCAGGATCATCTTGGAAAGCTTTTAAGCAATCGATATGAGTTGTTCCAATAATTGGATCTCCACCAATTCCAACTGCAGTAGTGAATCCAAAATCTCTAAGTTCATACATCATTTGATAAGTAAGGGTTCCTGATTTTGAAACTAACCCAATTTTTCCAGGGCCAGTGATATCAGCTGGAATGATTCCAATATTAGATTTACCTGGGCTGATTAAACCTGGACAGTTTGGTCCGATAATTTGTGTTGACTTCTCTGCTGCATAAGCATAGAAAGCCGCTGTGTCATGCACTGGAATTCCTTCAGTGATAACAACAACTAACGGCATCTTTGAATCAACAGCATCAATTACTGCTGCTTTTGCAAATTTCGGTGGAACGAAAACAACTGATGCGTTAGCACCTGTCGCGGCCATAGCCTCCGCAACTGAATTAAAAACCGGAAGAGTCTTTCCTTCAATTTCAACGTTCTGTCCGCCCTTGCCTGGAGTTACTCCTCCAACGATATTTGTGCCGGACTTGAGCATGCGAGCTGTGTGCTTTGTTCCTTCAGAACCAGTCATGCCTTGAACAATTACCTTGGTGTTTTCATTAATAAAGATCGCCATTATTTTGCCGCCAATTCTGCTGCGCGGGCTGCTGCCCCATCCATAGTGTCTAACTGTTCAATCAATGGGTGCGCCGCTTCATTGAGAATACGACGACCTTCCAAAACATTGTTTCCATCTAAGCGAACAACAATTGGCTTAGTTGCTTTATCTCCTAAAATTTGGAGAGCTTGAACAATTCCATTTGCAACAGCGTCACAAGCTGTAATTCCACCAAAGACATTTACAAATACGCTCTTAACTTCAGCGTCGCCAAGAATGATAGAGAGGCCATCAGCCATTACTTGAGCAGATGCACCGCCACCAATATCTAAAAAGTTTGCCGGCTTTACCCCATACTTTTCACCAGCATAAGCAACTACATCTAGCGTGCTCATAACTAATCCTGCGCCATTACCGATGATGCCAACCTCACCGGTGAGTTTCACATAATTTAAACCTTTTTCTTTTGCAGCAGCTTCAAGTGGATTTGTAGTCGCATGATCCACAAGCGCTTCATGGTTTGGATGGCGGAAATCCGCGCTGTCATCGAGGGTGACTTTTCCATCCAGTGCAATTATTCGACCATCTGCTGTTTTAACAAGTGGATTAATTTCCATAAGAGTTGCATCTTCAGAAACGAAAGCTGCCCAAAGTTTTACAAGCACATCGGCTACTTGATCAACTACATCTGCAGGAAATTGACCTGCTTTAACAATTTCAATGGCTTTATTTTTATCAATTCCGCTATTTGGATTTATTCCAATTCGGGCTAATTTTTCAGGTGTCTTGTGAGCAACTTCTTCGATTTCCATGCCACCAGCAACAGAAGCCATAACTAGGAAATTTCGATTTGCGCGATCTAAAAGAATTGACATGTAATACTCGCTCTCAATTGGAGCGGCTTGGGCAATCATCACTTTATTGACAGTGTGACCTTTAATATCCATACCAAGGATTGCTTGAGCCTTAACTTTTGCATCTGCTGCATCTTCCGCTAATTTAACTCCGCCCGCTTTACCGCGGCCACCAATCTTTACCTGCGCTTTAACAACAACTTTTCCGCCCATTGATGCGGCAGCTTTCTCTGCTTCTTCTGGCGTTGTAGCAACTGCACCAGCAAGAACAGGAACGTTATGCGCTTCAAAGAGATCTCGAGCTTGATACTCAAAGAGATCCATTAATTTCCCCTAACATTGAAAACCGATAGATTGAAATACTGGTAAATCTTATTGGTTATTTAGAGCTTCTCTACCGGCGCATATCGAAGCAATAACCGCTTCTCTCCGCTCGTTCCGAAGTCGATAGTGGCCTCGGCTCGGTCGCCTTCGCCAGATACGCCAACAACTTTTCCTAAACCAAATGTGTCATGTGACACACGATCGCCAACTTCAAGAACCATAGTTGTTGAAGTTTTCTTTCCGGTTGCTCTTGGCGTTGGTCTAAATGTTGAACTCTTTAATACAGATGATCTTGTTGGTGCAGGTGAGTGTTGATTCCATTCAATTAATTTCTCTGGGATTTCATTTAAGAATCGAGATTCTGGATTGTAAGTTGGCGCTCCCCAACTCGTTCTATATTGCGAACGAGATAGATACAAACGATGTTGTGCTCTGGTTAAACCAACATATGCCAGGCGACGTTCTTCTTCCAACTCTTTCTTATCACCAAGAGTTCGGTTGTGCGGGAAAATTCCCTCTTCCATACCAGTTAAAAATACAGTTGGGAATTCCAAACCCTTTGCAGTGTGAAGCGTCATTAAAGTGACAACCCCGCCATGATCTTCACCATCTGGAATCTGATCAGAGTCTGCAACAAGCGAAACATTTTCGAGGAATCCTTGAAGTGAGATCTCCTCACCTTCTTCAACTTCGCCCTCTTCATATTCCACTGCAACTGAAACTAATTCCTGTAAATTTTCAACTCGGCCCTCATCCTGCAAATCATCACTTTTCTCAAATTCAGATAACAGACCAGATTGTTCCAATGCGGCTTGCGCAATAACTGATGGAAGAACTTTTGCTTCTAATAAAGTTTGTAAGTTATTGATTAAATCAATAAAACCACTGATTGCACTTGCTGATCTTGCTGGAACGGTAGAAATTAAATTTACGCTTCGGAGCGCCTGCCAAAGGGAAAGCCCCTCATTTTTTGCATATAGATCTACGCTCTCAAGTGCTCGGTCTCCAATGCCTCTTTTAGGTGTATTGATAATTCTGCGAAGTGAAACTTCATCAGTTGGATTTACGATTACCCGTAAATATGCCAGGAAATCCTTAACCTCTTTCCGTTCATAAAATCGAACACCTCCAACAACTTTGTATGGAATTGATGAGCGAAGAAAGGCTTCTTCAAAGACACGAGATTGGGCATTTGTCCGATAGAAAATTGCAGTATCCCCCGGGTTGGAGATTCCCTCATCGCGCAAAATCTTAATCTCACTAATTACATGATCTGCCTCATCATGTTCATCCTCTGCGACATATCCCTTAATAATGTCTCCGTTGCCAGACTCAGACCAGAGATTTTTCTCTTTGCGCCCCTCGTTATTTGAGATGACAGCATTTGCAGCAGAAAGAATATTTTGTGTTGAGCGATAATTTTGCTCTAATAAGATAGTTGTTGCATCAGTGAAATCATCCTCAAACTGCAAAATGTTTCGAATATTTGCCCCGCGAAATGCATAGATGGATTGATCTGAATCGCCCACGACGCAAAGCTCAGCTTGTGGGAAGCCATCATATGTAACTCCGACCAACTCTCTGATTAATTGGTATTGGGCTTGATTAGTATCTTGATATTCATCGACCAAAATATGTTTAAACCGTGAACGGTACTTAGATCTCACATCTGGATGGCGTTGAAATAATTCGACAGTTCTACTAATTAGATCATCGAAATCCATAGCGTTCGCATTAGTTAGTCGTCGTTGATAATGTGAAAAAACTTCAGCAACAATCTCATCGAATTGATTCTTAACCGTTTGGGCAAAGTCGGCTGGCCCCATCAATTCATTTTTGGCATCTGAAATTAGCCCGGCAATTGCTCTTGAGTTGTACCGCTTTGGATCAAGATTCATATCTTTCATAACTAAAGTGATCAATCTAAGTGAATCTGAAGAATCATAAATGGTGAAGGAATTTGAATAGCCAAGAGCAGCTGCATCACTTCTTAAGATGCGAACACATGCAGAGTGAAATGTTGACACCCACATTGCCTTTGCGCGACCGCCGACCAATTCAATTACGCGCTCTTTCATTTCATTGGCAGCTTTGTTGGTGAAGGTGATGGCAAGAATTTCATATGGAGCTACGTTTCGCTCGCCAAGTAGGTAAGCAATTCGGCGAGTTAAAACTCTAGTTTTTCCTGAACCCGCGCCGGCTATAACGAGAAGTGGAGTACCCGAATGAGTAACAGCCGCTTGCTGTTGCGGATTTAACCCATCCAAAATCGACATTAGGAGATTCTAACTAGCAAACTTCTGCCAAAATTCATCTCATGGCCCCACTTTCAGATTCCGAAATTAAACGCGTACTCGTAGTTACAGCTCACCCAGATGACTTGGATTTTGGGGCAGGTGGAACTATCGCAGGATGGACCGACAAAGGTATTGAGGTTTCATACTGCATCCTCACAAATGGAGATCAGGGCGGCGAAGATCCAACAGTTCCGCGTGAAGAGATGCCAAAAATTCGCCAACGCGAACAGCGTGAAGCTGGAAAAGTTTTAGGAGTTTCAAATATCACCTTCTTAAATCATCGAGATGGTTGGTTGGAACCAACAATTGAACGACGGAAAGAAGTTGTTCGTGAAATCAGAAAAGTGAAACCAGATCGAATGGTGATTCAAAGTCCAGAACGAAATTGGGATCGATTATTTTCAAGTCATCCAGATCATCTTGCCGCTGGCGAGATTGCGATTCAAGCAGTCTATCCAGATTCTAGAAATGCTTTTGCTTTTGAAGATTTATTAAAAGTTGAAGGGCTTGAACCTTGGCGCGTGCGTGAAGTCTGGGTTATGTCTCATCCAAACTCAGATCACTTTGTAGATATAACTGAAACTATCGAACGGAAATTAGCAGCGCTTCATGCACATGAATCGCAGACTGCGCATGTTGAGGAGCTAGATAAAAGAATTCGTGAATGGGGTTCCATGAATGCAGAACGCGCAGGCTTTGGCGCTGGAAAGTTCGCCGAAGTTTTTAAAGTAATTAATTCAGATTAATTAGCTTTTGCTTTAATTATTTCAAATGCTTGAGCAGGGGCAATTCCATCTGCTGCAATACCCTTTGAAGCAATGTAATTGAGAATATCTAAACCCTTAATAACTTTGCCCCAGATTGTGTAGTTAGGGCCAAGTTGTGAACCATCTTTATAGGTGAAGAAGAATTGGCTGCCATTTGTGTTTGGGCCTGAGTTAGCCATCGCAACGGTTCCAGCTGGATAGGTGTTGCCTGTACCAGTTGGAAGATTCTCATCTGGCACGGTCCATTGCGGACCCCCAGATCCTGAAGCAGTTGGATCGCCACATTGAATAATAAAAATTCCTGAAGTGACCATACGGTGGCAAATTGAATTGTTGTAATAACCGCTATTTGCTAAATAAGTCTCAGAGGTAACTGTTAGAGGGGCTTTTGAACCAAAAGTTGAAATAACAATATCTCCACAATTGGTTTTCAGTGTGAGAAGTTTGTCTTTTACATTCTTTTTAATTTTAGGAAGATCGAGCTTCATAGGTGAATGACCGACTGATTTAACAGGTTTACAAGTAACTGCCTTTGCCTCTGCCTGTGCAGCAGGTTGCACAACTAAAACAGAAAGCACTAAAGAAGCTGCAATTAATATTCTCTTAACCATTATTCCCATTCGATTGTTCCTGGTGGCTTTGATGTCACATCAAGAACTACTCGATTCACCTCTCTTACTTCGTTGGTAATTCTAGTGCTGATTTTCTCAAGAACTTCATACGGAACTCGAGACCAATCCGCTGTCATCGCATCTTCTGAAGAAACGGGGCGAAGAACAATTGGATGTCCGTAAGTTCGACCATCTCCTTGTACTCCAACGCTTCTCACATCAGCCAGCAATACAACTGGGCACTGCCAGATCTCACGATCTAACTTCGCTAATTTTAATTCTTCGCGAGCAATTGCGTCGGCTTTACGCAAAATTCTAAGGTTGTTCTCAGTAACTTCGCCAACAATACGAATACCTAAGCCCGGACCTGGGAATGGTTGGCGCCAAATAATCTCTTCTGGGAGCCCCATCGCAAGTCCAGCTTGGCGAACTTCATCTTTAAATAAGTCGCGAAGTGGTTCTACTAATTTAAATTTCAAATCATCCGGTAGGCCACCCACATTATGGTGAGATTTAATATTTGCTGTACCTGTTCCACCGCCAGACTCAACAACATCTGGATAAAGCGTTCCTTGCACTAAGAAATCTACGCCCTCATCTTTACTGATTTCACGAGCGGCATCTTCAAAAACTCTAATAAATTCTGTTCCAATTATTTTACGTTTCGCTTCTGGTTCTGTTACTCCAGCTAGCGCTTTAAGAAAACGATCTTTAGCATCGACAACTTTTAGTGAAACTCCTGTTGAAGCAACAAAATCTTCCTCTACTTGCTCCGCCTCACCTTCACGAAGTAGACCGTGGTCTACGAAAACACAAGTTAATTGAGACCCAACTGCCTTTTGAACAATTGCAGCGGCAACTGCTGAATCAACGCCGCCAGAAAGTCCGCAAAGCACCCGCCCATTTCCAACTACTTCTCTTACTTTTGCTATTTCCGTAGCGACAATATTGTCTGGATTCCAAGTTGGTTTACATCCAACAATATCTATTAACCATCTCCGAAGAATTTCTTGGCCATTTTCACAATGCATAACTTCTGGATGGAATTGCACACCCGCCATAGTTGCATCGCCATTTTCAAAAGAAACGATTGGGGTATCAGCAGTATTAGAAGTTCCAGAAAATCCTGCTGGTGCAGTCGTCACAGAATCACCATGGCTCATCCAAACGCTAAATTCGGAGTTGAATCCTTTTAGAAGTTTTGAGCTATTTGCATGGGTTAATTTGGTACGACCAAACTCTGACTTTCCGGTCTTAGTTACTACGCCACCAAGCGCTTGTGCCATAACTTGGAAGCCATAACAAATACCAAAAATTGGAATACCTGATTTAAAAATTTCTAAATCTAAATTTGGTGCACCAGCCTCGTAAACACTTGATGGACCGCCGGATAAAACAATCGCCTTTGGTTTGCGTGCCAAAATCTCTATTGCAGTT
>CAYPMF010000055.1:0-3671 GCA_964411805.1 uncultured Actinomycetes bacterium
TTAGCGCCAGGAAGAATGCGCCGTGGGAGATGAAGAGACAAAGAGTTGTTAATCCGCCGAGTAGTGCATATGGATTTAAGAGATTAAAGAAACCGCCGGCATATTCAATAACGCCATTGGCATCCTTTAGCGGAACGCCACGAACGATATTTGCAAAAGCAACTCCCCAAAGTAGCGCAGGAATGAAGCTTGAAATAACAATCGCATTGTCCCAACGATTACGCCACTCTTCTTTTCCATACTTGCTGCGATATTCAAATGAGACACCGCGAACAATTAAGGAAATAAGAATTAGAAAAAGTGGTAGGTAGAAACCGCTAAAAAGAGTCGCATACCAATTTGGGAATGCGGCAAAAGTCGCACCACCAGCAACTAGTAACCAAACTTCATTGCCATCCCAGACCGGTCCGAGGGTTGTAAGAACTGCGCGGCGTTCTGCTTGAGTCTTCGCAACAGTCTTATAAAGAATTCCAACACCGAAATCGAAACCTTCCAAGATGAAGTAACCGATCCAAAGAACGGCGATGATTACAAACCAGAATGAATTAAGTGACATGACGCTCCTTCTAGTAACTCATGGTGAGGGTCTTATCAGTTGTCTTTTCGCCAACTGAAGGATCAGTACCAACTTTGATGGCTCTAAAGAACAAGCCAAATTCAATAACAGCCAACGCCCCATAAAGAAGAGTGAAGGTAATCATTGTGAATAGAACAGAACCTGCACCAACTTGTGCACTTACGCCATCAGCTGTCTTTAATAAACCAAAGACAATCCAAGGTTGACGTGCGCTCTCGGTGAAGATCCAGCCAAATGAAATTGCAACGATTGGCAGAATTGGCATTGCAATAACTGCACGTGTCATCCACTTAGTCTTTGGTAGCCCACCTTTGCGGTTGTACCAAAGCATGAGAAGTGCAATCAATACAGAAAGCGCGCCAAAACCAATCATTAAACGGAAGCCCCAGTACGCAATCCAAATGGTTGGCTTGTAATTACCGGCGCCATATTTAGCTTCGTACTTAGTTTGCAAATCATTTATACCTTCAACAGTTCCGTTTACATCTCCAGTAGACATAAATGAGAGGAATGAAGGTATTCCGATTTGGAATACTGATTTGCTGCCATCAAGTGTTCCGATAGTTAACAATGAGAACGGTGCAGAAGATTTTGTATCGTAAAGAGCTTCAGCTGCCGCCATCTTCATTGGCTGTTGTTCGGTCATGATGCGAGCGGTCCAGTCACCTGTAACGCCAACAATTAAGAATGAAACAATCAAAGTGATAATTCCAAGTTTCATCGCCGGCTTTGCAACTTCAGTATCGCGATCTTTAATTGCCATCCAACCTGCAACTCCGGCGAATAGTGCGCCTGCAGTCATAAATGCAGATGGAACGGTGTGCAGGAATGCGGCGACTGCAGTCTTCTGCGTTAACACCGCCATAATGTCGGTCAACTCAGCACGACCAGTCTTTGCATTCATCACATATCCAACTGGATGTTGCATAAATGCATTCGCTGCCAAGATGAAGTAAGCAGAGAAAACTGTTCCGAATGATGCTGCCCAAATTGAAATTAAGTGAACTTTCTTAGATAGGCGATCCCATCCAAAGATCCACATGCCGAGGAATGTGCTCTCTAAAAAGAATGCGAGCAGGCCTTCCATTGCAAGTGGTGCACCGAAGATATCGCCGACGAAACGTGAGTATGAAGACCAGTTCATACCGAACTGGAACTCCTGCACAATTCCGGTGACGACACCAATTGCAAAATTAATAAGGAATAACTTTCCAAAAAACTTTGTAGCTCTTAAATACTTAACTTTATTTGTGCGATACCAAGCTGTTTGCAATCCAGCAACTAAGAAGCCAGATCCAATTGTGATTGGTACGAAAATAAAGTGATAAACAGTCGTGATGGCAAATTGCCAACGCGCGAGATCTAATGAATTCATTTTTTATCTCTCCCCTTCCTGGTTCAATTCTTCACCTCACCTAACTAAAGCTTCGAATTTTTAGGAGGTGGTCATACCCACAATCTCCGCATAAAAATGGCAAGGAAAAATCTTCTGAGTGCTAGCACTTGCCAATAAATCGCGTAAGAATATGGCTATGCCAAAGAACCAATTCGATGTCGTTGTAATCGGTTCTGGATTTGGTGGATCAGTAAGTGCGATGCGGTTAATTGAAAAAGGATATTCAGTTGCCGTTTTAGAGGCAGGTAGAAGATTTAAAGATAAGGATTTTCCAAAGACTTCTTGGCGAATTCATAAATTTTTATTTGCGCCAAAGTTAGGCCTGCGCGGAATTCAACGTATTCATGCCCTTCCAGATGTCTTAATTTTATGTGGCGCGGGAGTTGGCGGGGGCTCGCTTGTCTATGCAAACACTTTGTATCAACCACCAGATAGTTATTTTGAAGATAAGCAATGGTCGTCGATAACAAATTGGAAGAGTGAATTGCTTCCTTGGTATGACCAAGCAAAGCGAATGCTTGGCGTCGCAGATAATCCTTACTTTTCACCTTCCGATAAAGCGATGAAAGAAGTTGCCGAGGAGATGGGCGTTGGACACACATTTAAGTTGGCACCGCTTGGCGTTTACTTTGGAAATGGTGAAGGAGTACATGCTAAGGATCCATTCTTTGGTGGCGTTGGTTTTGAACGAAGCGGCTGTCGCCAATGTGGTGAATGCATGACTGGTTGTCGCCACAATGCCAAGAACACTCTGCCGAAGAATTATTTGGGATTAGCAGAGAAATTTGGTGCCAAGGTCTTTCCAAATACGACGGCGATAAAAATCGAGGAAGATGCAAATGGTTGGAAGATAACAACAAAGAAAAGTTATGCCTGGTTTGGCCGGAAGAAAGTTTTCTATTCAAAAGATTTAATAATTGCGGCAGGCACTTACAACACCCAAAAGTTATTACATAAGGCGAAGGCAACTACGCTGCCAAAGTTATCTGATCATCTTGGAAAGCTTTCACGAACTAATAGTGAAGCGCTAACCGGCGCCCTAATGCCAAATACAGATATCGATTTTTCACGCGGTAGTTCAATCACTTCATCTTTCTTTCCAGATCAGAATACGCATGTAGAGCCTGTTCGTTATGGCGTTGGTTCTAATTTGATGGGGTTATTACAAACAATAAGTACTGATGGTTGGACAAGCAAAGAGCGCCGCAAAGATTGGCGCCGAAAATTTTTAGCAAACCCATCGCTCTTCGCAAAGATTCTTAATGTTAAGCGCTGGAGTCAGCGAACCGTGATTGCGCTAGTAATGCAAAATGTTGATTCATCTGTTGCAGTAAGTGGCAAGCGAGGGCTTTTTGGTTTCCGATTAACATCTAAAAATGATTCTCTGAAGCCAAATGCAACATACATTCCGGCGGCTAATGAAGTGGTAAATCGGATTGCCAATAAATACGGCGGCATTGCAGGTGGTTCATATGGCGATTTAATTGGCGCACCATTTACAGCTCACTTTGTTGGCGGATGTGTGATTGGTGCGGATTCAAGTTGTGGCGTAATTGATGCTTATCATCGAGTGTGGAACTACCCAACGCTTCATATTGTTGATGGATCAAGTATCACTGCAAACTTAGGAGTTAATCCTTCGCTAACAATTACCGCGCAAGCAGAACGGGCAATGTCGATGTGGCCAAATAAAGGCGA
>CAYPMF010000055.1:3771-6819 GCA_964411805.1 uncultured Actinomycetes bacterium
TAACAATTACCGCGCAAGCAGAACGGGCAATGTCGATGTGGCCAAATAAAGGCGAATTAGATAAGCGTCCACTTCAAAGCGAAGGATATAAAAAGATGGAAAGAATTAGTCCTCGGAGTCCGATTGTTCCAGCAACCGCTCCTGCTGCGCTTTTCTAATTCTTGGCATCTTTGTAAAAGGAAAACCGTTATTGTTATTTAATCCTTTATTAAATCTCTTGATAATTGATTGCACAATTTCTGGAACTTCTTTAACAACCGCATGTGAAGTGCCTGGAACAATTGCAAGTTGCGCATTTGGAAGCGCTTCAAATAGATCCATCGAGTGATGATTCGAGAACGGTTCGTCATCACCGCAAAGTACAAGCACCGGACAAGTTATCTTTGAGAGCTCACTTGTTGTCATAGTTGGCTCTTTCGACCAAACTTCATAAGCCTTACGGATAATAGTCTCTTGCATATGCGCCGGCTCAGGTGAGCGCGCAGCCCATCGAGCGCGATCTTCATCAGTTAATTCAATAACTGGTTCTTCTTCAAATTGTGGGGTGGCGTTGAAATGGAAATTGGTTCCGATAGAAATAATTGATTTAACTAAATCTGGGCGCTTAAGTGCAACCATAAGAGAGATGATTCCACCATCACTCCAACCAATTAAATGAACTGGTTCTTTAATTACATTCTCGATAAAGAGAATCGCTTCATCAGTTTGAAAATCAAAGTGGTAGTAGCCATCGCGCGCAGCAGTACGTCCGTGAGCTGATCTGTCATAAGCAAAGACGTGGCGTTTGGTAAGTGCCGGCAGAATTGTCCAATCCCAACTCTCGGTGGAACTTAAACCTCCATGCAACAGAAGCGTTGCTTCACCTTTGCGGTAGTACTCGTAAGAAAAAAGGTTGTGGCCGCCTACAAGGCGGTTACCTTTCTTAATACGGCAATAAAACTTTTCCAACATAGTGGAATGAGTCTAATCTTTCCCCGTGCATGAATTTAACGAGGAGGTCGAGGATCTTGCCGACGAGATTCTTGCTTACGCCCTTGAGCGCTTAAAGAAAGATCCACCTCTTGATGGGCCGAAGTCGCCGGAAGATTTATTAGCTGAAGCTGGAAACACAATCACAACCGAAGGCCTTGGCGGTCAGAAGACGCTGCAATTATTTAGAGAAGTTTTAGCAAAGGCATGTATCTCAACTGATCATCCACGTTATCTTGCATTTATTCCATCAGCACCAAGTGAATATTCATCGCTCTTTGATTTAGTTGTTGGTGCAACTGCAGTTTATGGCGGCTCTTGGTTAGAAGGTGCCGGTGCGGTATTTGCAGAGAATCAAGCTTTGCGTTGGATTGCCGATTTAGCTGGATTACCAAAAACTTCTGGTGGCGTCTTTGCGCAAGGTGGCACACTTGGAAATTTATCTGCCTTAGTAGTTGCTCGTGAATTTGAAAGAATCGCAAATAAAAATGTAGTGGAATGGGTAATTGCTTGTAATAGAAATGCCCACTCATCTATTAAGGCCGCCGCAATGGTTATGGATGCACTTGTATTACAAGTGGAACCAGGCGCTGATGGCGTAATGCGCGGTGAAGATTTAGATAAAGCAATTGCAGCATATGAATTAGCAAATCCAACTCACAAAATATTTGCGGTTGTGGCGACTGCAGGAAGCACTAATTTAGGAATCATTGATGATTTAGATGGTTGTGGCCGCGTAGCGAACCGTAGAGATATCTGGTTCCATGTTGATGGCGCTTATGGATTAGCTGCGTTATGTGCCCCAAGTGTGCGCGATAAATTTAATGGAATTGAACGAGCCGACTCATTAATTGTGGATCCACATAAGTGGTTATTTGCACCATTTGATGCCTGTGCACTTATTTATCGTGAACCCCATCTTGCAAAGAAAGTTCACTTACAACATGCCGAATATTTAGAGACGCTAGATGATGATGGGGAATGGAATCCAAGTGATTATGCAATTCACTTAACTCGTCGCGCTCGTGGTTTGCCATTCTGGTTCTCATTGGCTGCAAATGGAACTAAGGAATACACGCGAGCAATGGAACATACATTGACTGTTGCGCGAGAAGCTGCGCGATTGATTAAAGAACATCCTCGCCTTGAATTATTGGTAGAACCAGAGTTATCAATCGTCGCATTTACTCGTCCTGGCTGGACACCAAAAGATTATGAAGATTGGTGCGATAAATTATTAGAAGATCAGATTGGTTTCGTAACTCCATCGGGCCATCAAGGCCAAACAATTCTGCGCTTTGCAATTGTAAATCCTTGGACTAAGGTCGAAGATATAAAGGAAATTCTGGATACGCTTTAATCGTTCTAAATCCCACACTTTGTCGGATGGCTGATTTATTATCTAGCCCGTGGAGAACTTAGATATTCAAAATTCAGGTTTAATGGGCTCAGTCAGCTCGTTAACTGAATTAGAAGTTCGTATCCTTGAATTTGAAAAGAATTGGTGGCGTTATGCAGGTGCAAAAGAATCTGCAATTAAAGAGCTCTTTGATATGAAGCCACCTGCTTATTACCAATTATTAAATAATTTAATTGATCGCCCAGATGCCTTGGTCGCTGCCCCTATGTTGGTAAAGCGCCTTCGTCGCATCCGCGATGCTCGTCGCGCGTAAATCCCCGTTCAATTTCCACCCACAGGACCCGATTAGGCATGGCGGAATAACCCTAATAAAATTGGCGTTACCAAATGCGAGCCGACTGACAGGCTCATTTCAATTAGACGAATAATGGGAGTTAAAAAGCATGGCGAAGATTATTGCCTTTGATGAGGAAGCGCGTCGCGCACTAGAGCGCGGAATGAATACCTTGGCTGATGCCGTGAAGGTAACGCTTGGACCTCGTGGACGTAACGTTGTTCTCGAGAAGAAGTGGGGCGCACCAACCATTACTAATGATGGTGTTTCAATCGCAAAAGAAATTGAACTCGACGATCCATACGAAAAGATTGGTGCTGAGTTAGTTAAGGAAGTTGCAAAGAAGACTGATGATGTTGCTGGTGATGGAACCACAACTGCAACT
>CAYPMF010000056.1:0-6813 GCA_964411805.1 uncultured Actinomycetes bacterium
TTATCTGAAATTGCTAATCGCGTTAGCGCATTCCAAAGCGCAATTAAGGCAGCGAAGTAATGAAATTAAGCGGCCACCATATATTCACAACTGGGGGTGCTGATGGGATTGGCGCAGCATGTGTTCTCGACGCAGCAGAAAATGGTGCAAAAGTTTCTTTCTGCGATATCAATGAAGAAAAGGGAAAGACTTACGAAGCTGAGTTAATTGCTAAGGGCTTTGAAGCCTTCTTCGTAAAAGCCGATGTTTCCAATATGGATGATTTCACTCGTGGCCATGGTGAAGTCGTAAAGAAGTTTGGCGATGTAACTGGCCTCATCAGCAACGCGGGAAGAAATGCTTATTTTGATCCAGTCGAGATGACTGAAGAGCAATGGAATGACTTTATGAATTTGGATTTTAAGAGCGTATGGGTTGGTGCAAAGTTAGTTTTGCCTGCGATGCGCGCAAAGAAAAAAGGTGCGATTGTAAATATCTCTTCAATCCATGCACGTATGTCTTATTTAAATTACTTTCCATATGCCGCTGCAAAATCAGGAATCTTGGGTCTAACTAGAAACTTGGCCCTTGATGAAGGAAAACACAACATTCGCGTTAATGCAGTGCTTCCAGGATTCACTCTTACTTCACTTGTTGAGAATTACTTCGTTTTAAATCCAGAGAAGAGAGCAGAAGCTCTCGCAGTTCAACCTATGGGGAGAATGGCCCAACCATCAGAGATTGCAAAGGTAATTACCTTCTTATTAAGTGATGACGCTTCTTTTGTGAATGGGGCCGATTGGATTATTGACGGCGGTTTATCAGGAAGATTCGCTTAACCAATTACTCGAGAATTATCGAGACTTTGCCACGTGGCGAGACATTGCTAGATAACGTCTCAATCGCTTTTTGATACTCATCTAATTTATATCGATGGGTGACCAAGTAAGTTAAATCCAGATTGCCTGAGTTAAGTAGATCAACTGTCTTCACCCATGAAGCGTGGTTAGATGCAAATGCGCCAATTATGTTGAAGTCACCATTAATAATATGGCCAACTTCGAATCCAGCCTTTACACCAGCACCTGGATAACCAAGTACTAGAAGCGTTCCACCACGTTCCATATGATCAAGTGATTCTTCTAATCGTTGAACTGAACCAGCAGCCTCAAAGATAAAGTCATATTTATCTTCGCCCCAATTAGTTAAGAATTTATCAACGCCAGCGCGCTTTGCCATATCTGCTTGGCCTTCTTTTAATCCGAGCATATGTACAAACTTTGGATTGAATGTCTTGGCGAGTGTTGCAGCAATTAAACCAATAGTTCCATCGCCAATAATTAAAATCTTACGGCCAGGTGCCAGGTTCGCTTTTGTGTAAGCGTTGGTTACGACACAAGTTGGTTCAGCCAATTGCGCCGATTCGATTGAAACGTTTTCTGAAATCTTGTGCGCCATGCGAGCTGGGATTAAAACCTTCTCAGATCCAGCGCCTGGGCGAGTAAATCCAATCTCATCGTAAGTTAAGCAACGGTTAGTTGCACCGATTGCACACTCATGACAGTTCTGACATGGAATTAAACCCTCAACGACAACTCTTTGCCCTAAATCAAATCCTTTTACATTTGATCCAATTTCAATAACTTTTCCAGTCCACTCATGTCCAATGGTTGCTGGATAGCGAATGTATGCCGGATCCATTTTGTTATGCATGATTTCTAAATCGGTTCCGCAAATTCCAATTGCTTGTGGCTTAATTATTAAGTCATCCGGACCGCATACCGGGTCCGGTAAGTCAATAAGATTTAGGTCATTTTTTCCGGTTGATACGAGTGCCTTCATAGAGCGAGATAGTAGCGGTTGTCACAAGTTTTACTTAAAGTTTTTCTAGAAAGCTATCCCATTTTCCACTGCGGAGTTCTAAAGTTCGTAGGAACGCAATCAGGTAGTTTGCGTAAAAAGGGGAAATCGATAATGAAGAAGAAATCAATTCTCTCTGTTGTAGTTGCAGGTGCCCTTGCACTCACAGGAGTTGGTTTAACAAATAGTGCACAGGCGGCTTCAACGACGATAACCATCTGGCATAACCTGGGTACTACTCAGAATGCTGATGCTGTTAAAGCTTTAACTGCGGCATATACAAAGGCAAATCCAGGTGTAACTTTTAAATTAGTTGATCAACCTGGCGATAATTATTTTGCACTGCTACAAGCAGCTGCGGTTTCAAAGAAGGGTCCAGACCTAGCCCTTATGTGGACAGGTCTCTTTGCTCTTCAATATAAGTCTTACCTACAAAACATGAAGGGTGTAGTTGCAGATTCTGCTCTTGCCCGAGAAGGTTCACTTAACTGGTCAGCACCTAACTTTGATGCAAAGAATGGCGCATATGTAATGCCATTTGATCGCCAGTTCTATATCGGTTTCTACAACAAGGCAGCTTTTGCTAAGGCTGGCGTGAAGAGCGTTCCAACTAATTGGAACGATCTATATGCAGCATGCGGCAAGTTAAAGAGCGCTGGTTACACACCACTTGTTTATGGAAATGGGGGACAAAGCTTAGGTGCGCTTTATTACCCTTGGTATGACGCTTCTTATATTGCTATCGGACAGAACTCATCTCCAGATGGACTGCGCGATCTTTATAACGGAAAGAACAAGTGGGATTCTGCAAAGAATCTAGATTCTTATGGAAAGTATGCAGCTCTTAAGACAAAGGGATGCACTAACCAAGACATTCTTACCAAGACAAATAACGTGGAAGATTTCATTGGCGGCAAAGCTGCGATGATCATCGATGGAACTTGGGATACCAAGAAGTTCACTGATGCAATGAAGACAAATGTTGCAGCATTTATTCCACCATTCTCAGATAAGCCAATTAAGGGCGTAGTTGAATTCGCAGGCCAAGGCTTAGCGATGACTAACTACAGCAAGAACCAAAAGGCTGCTGCGAAGTTCCTTGAGTTCATGACAACTGATGCTGCGGCAAAGATTGTTGATGGCGTTGGCTTAATTCCAAACGTGAATGGCTCAACAACTTCAAACCCGGTTAACCAACAGATGTTGGACTTTGCTGCGAAGCAAGGTTTCACTCGCTACCCAATGTTAGATAACGTCCTACAAGGTGACGTTGTTGATGCTGGAAATAAAGTTATTCCAGCGATCCTTGGTGGCAAGACACCTGTTGCAGCAGGCTTAAAGCAGTTGGCTCAAGTTTGGACTAGCTTGCCAGCAGCCAAAAAAGGTAATTCATATAACTAATAATTAGTTATTGCGAATGACTAGCGCATTACAAAGACAGCGCAGGAGAGCGGGAGTTACTTTCGCTCTACCTGCGTTTGTCCTTGTTGCAATTTTCTTAGGGATTCCAATATTTCAAGCCGGATACTTCTCATTTACTGAATGGGATGGCATTAAATCGACTTGGAAGGGAATTAGTACATATACCCACGAACTAACTAACCCAATTTTTTGGCGAGTGATTGAGAACAACGGTCTCCTATTACTTGCAGTGCCCGTAGCGATTATTTTGCCGATGGCAATTGCTTTTATATTAAATGAAAAAGTATATGGCTGGAAATTTTTCCGTTCTATATATTTCTTACCTACTGCGATCTCTTGGGTTGTTATCGGCATGGTTGCGATGCGCTTCTTTGCTGCCGCAGGTGGCCTAAATGATTTATTAAAAACCTTTGGTCTTGGTTTTATACATACAGACTTTTTATCATCTGAAAAAGGGGCGCTCTTTGCAGTCGGGGCTGTTTTTGTCTGGTCGATGATTGGTACCAACTCAATAATTTTCTTAACTGGAATGGCAACCCTTGATCAATCACTAAATGAAGCGGCCCATATGGATGGGGCCGGGGCGATTCGTATCTTCTGGTCTATTACTTTGCCGCAGTTAAAACGCTTCATTCAATTCTCTTTTATCATCACCGTTATTAGCGCATTCACTGCGCTATTTAGTTTGATCTTTGTTATGACTGGCGGCGGTCCTGGATTTGGAACGACAACGCTTGAATTCTTTATCTATCAATCAGCATTCTCTCGCGGTGAGTTTGGAACCGGCGCGATGCTCGGAATCATCCTCTTCTTCATGATGGCTCTCTTAGGTGCGGCCCAATTACTTTTGATTCGAGCTAAAGATGAATAAATCTAAATCAAAGAAAATTTCAATCTTTGCCATCATGGTCGTATTGGCAATTGGCATGCTCTATCCATTTATTTATATGTTGGATAACTCCTTTAAATCAAAGGCGCAATTCTTTGGTGCACCTGGCCACTCCACCGCTTCTTGGCGCAAATTGCTCTCAGCACTCCCATTAGTGCAACAATTAATTAATTCAACAATAGTTTGCGCGGGCGCAATCACAATCATTCTCTTTGTTTCAACTCTCGCAGGTTTCGCGGTGGCAAAGTTGCAGAGCAGAGTCATGCCATACATTTTCTTAGGAATAGTTGGCGCGATGTTGATTCCGTTGCAATCAATAATCATCCCGGCCTATATAAATGCTTCGCATTTAAATTTATTAAATGGCTATTGGGGAGCGATTCTGGTTTATGCCGCACTCGGCACACCCTTTTCTACTTTTTTAATGACCTCTTATTTCCGCGGGTTGCCAGATGATCTGATTGAGGCATCAGTTATCGATGGACTTTCCTTTCCAAAGATTTTCTTAAGAGTGGGATTGCCACTTGCGATACCTGCAATTGTTACGGTTATAGTTCTTCAATTTATCCAAGTTTGGGATGACTTATTAGTAGGACTTCTTTTTATTACCGATCCAAGCTATCGAACCATCACAGTTGGTCTAGGTGCACTTGCTGCTGGTCGTGTAGTAGATATTCCAGTTCTGCTTGCCGGATCTTTAATTTCTGCCATTCCAGCTATTGCGGTCTATCTAATTTTCCAACGACAATTGGTTAGCGGATTAACTGCGGGGATT
Source organism: uncultured Actinomycetes bacterium (assembly GCA_964411805.1). Classification (GTDB taxonomy): domain Bacteria; phylum Actinomycetota; class Actinomycetes; order Nanopelagicales; family Nanopelagicaceae; genus AAA044-D11. Next base: position 4,926 of record CAYPMF010000056.1, read on the forward strand.
GGAAAGTAATGAAGTTTGTTGTAACTGGTGCCACCGGGCTAATAGGCGGCGCAACTGCGCGATATCTAAAGTCACAAGGCCATGAAGTGGTTGCAGTAGATCGTAAAGATGGCGAAGTTGGCGATGGAATTAAATTAATTGTTGGCGATTTATTTGAATTGGAGTTTGCCGATTCAGTTATCGCTGGCGCTGACCATGTGGTGCATATGGGCGCGATTCCAAATCCAATTGACTCTCGCCAATACACTGTATTTCGAAATAACTCAGTGAGTACTTTTGCAGTCTTTACTGCGGCTGCCCAAGCAAATGTAAAGAGCGTTGTCTATGCATCATCGTTATCCGCATATGGCTTTGCCTATTCAGATAAGTGGACTTCACCTCTCTATGTTCCAATGGATGAGGCGCACCCATTTATCTATGAAGATTCATATGCCCTATCAAAAGAGGTAAATGAGAAGTCTGCAATTATGTGGTCTAGACGTTGCGAAACTTTATTTGTTGGCTTTAGATTTCCTTGGGTTAATTTGCCAGAAAAAACTTTGGAGTTGGCTCGTCGCTTTGCAAATGAAGATACCTTGCCACCGGATCCAAGATTTCCAAAAGGAATTGTTTCCAAGATTCTCTGGACCCATTTAGATTTGCGCGACGCTGTAAAAGCAATTGAACTGGCTGCACTTAATCATCCAGGCCTTAAAGGCGCACACGTATTTAACTTTGCAGCTCCAGACACAATTGCAAATGAAGATACAGATGTATTGATGAAGAAGTTTCATCCAACTTCAGAAATTCGAAGCGATTTAAGTGGTTTTAAAGCGCCATATTCCAGCGAGCTCTTTATAAAGACCTATGGCTATCGCCCGCAGTACCTCTTTGACCGCTCCGCTATCTAGCCCTCAAATATCTCTAAAACGGCTCATTTTTGAGCGTGGGCTTTATCGAAACGTTATCAAAAATGTGGCCAAGTCCCTTGCCCGAATACTGACCAAAGAGAAAGATGGCGCCCGTGCAGAACCCTGCACTTCATTCTATGTATATACAGAAATGGAAAATGAATGCTAAAGAAATCTAAGTTAGCAGTAGTTGCTGCAGCAGTTGCATTAATTGCAACATCAATGCCTGCATCACACGCTGCAAAGCAATTAGAAATCTTCACCTGGTGGGCATCTGGCGGCGAAGCTGCAGGCCTTAAGGGAATGACAGATATCTTCACTCAAGAAAATCCTGGCGTACCTTTCGTAAACGCTTCAGTTGCTGGTGCAGCTGGTGTTAACGCAAAGGGTGTTTTGGTTTCACGTATGGCAGCTGGCGATCCACCTGACACATTCCAAGCACACGCAGGTCAAGAACTATCTTCATATGTGAAGGCAGGAAATCTTGAAGATCTAACTTTCCTTTACAAGCAAGAAGGATGGGACAAGATTTTCCCAGCCGGCTTAGTAAAGCAATTAACAGTGGGCGGAAAGATTTACTCTGTTCCTGTAAACATTCACCGTGCAAACGTTCTATGGTGGAATCCAGCAACTGCAAAGAAGGCTGGAATCACTAAGGCTCCAACAACAATGGATGGATTCATTTCAGATCTTGGAAAGTTCAAGAAGGCTGGAATTGATGGAATCGCACTTGCTGGTAACGGCGACTGGGCGATTGCTCACCTATTTGACTGGGTTCTTCTAGGAACAATGGGTGCATCAAAGTACCAAGGTCTATGGAACGGTAAGACTTCATGGTCAGGACCAGAAGTTTCAAAGTCGATCGACAACCTTGCAAAGATCCTTTCATACGGAAACTCATCTAAGTCACTTGACTGGCCAGATGCTGGCAAGCTTGTGACTGGTGGTAAGGCTGGTTACTTCATCATGGGTGACTGGGCTTCATCACAATGGCAATC
>CAYPMF010000057.1:0-6778 GCA_964411805.1 uncultured Actinomycetes bacterium
GCAATATTTGAAAAAATTTGGAACGACCGCTCTCCATTGGGTTGGGATTTCGGCGACCCAATACCGGCAGCGCAAGGCACAATTGCACTCCTATCGGACTGGTTCCCAAAGACCACTGGCGAGATAGTGCACGTGGATGGTGGTCTTCACTCAAACGGCGGCTGAAGCGGCTTCAACTAAGCCTGGATTTCCTGATAACTCAAGTTTTCGGTAGCCTTCGGGTATCAAGTGGAGCTCGCCGCTCCCACCTCTCTCACTTAAAGTGAGTTGGTCAAGACAGTTTAGGCTGTATTGCTTTGCGGCTATCTCCTCTTGTAACTAAAACTAAAGCAAAATTTCTTAGGAAAAGGAGAAGTTATTTCTAACGAGCCACGAATTAACGAACGCATTCGCGTTCCGGAAGTTCGTTTAATTGGCTATGCCGGAGATCAAGTTGGTGTTGTAGATATCGATACTGCGCTTCGTATGGCTGAAGAGGTTGGGCTAGATCTAGTTGAAATTGCACCTGAGGCAAAGCCGCCAGTTTGCAAAGTGATGGATTTCGGAAAATATAAGTACGAAATTGCACAAAAGGCTAGAGAAGCAAGATCGAATCAGACCCACATCGTGGTTAAAGAGATGAGATTGCGTCCCAATATCGAAGCTCACGATTATGAGACTAAAAAGAATCATATCGAGAGATTTTTAAAGGGTGGCGACAAAGTTAAAGTAACAATCCAATTCCGAGGTCGCGAACAATCAAGACCTGAACAAGGTTATAAATTGTTAATGCGGTTAGCAGAAGAATTGGCCGAAGTAGCATTCGTCGAATTTGCTCCAAAACAAGAGGGGCGAAATATGACAATGGTGCTAGGTACAAATGTTAAGAAGGGTGCTGTTGTATCGCAGGCAAAAGCCGCGCGAGCAGCTGCATCTAAGAACGAATAGTTAACTAGGAGGTTAGCTAATGCCAAAGATGAAAACACATAGCGGAGCAAAAAAGACATTCCGCCTAACTGGAACCGGCAAGGTCATGCACGAACGTGCTGGTAAGCGCCACCTTCTAGAGAGAAAGTCATCACGTCTTACACGTCGTCTTACTGGCGATGCAGTTGCTAAGGCGCCATCAACATTTACAGCTAAGCGCATGCTTGGCTTGAAGTAAGGGAGAGTGAAATGGCTAGAGTAAAACGCGGAGTACATGCTGCTAAGAAGCGTCGTACAACTCTTGAGCGCGCATCTGGATATCGTGGTCAACGTTCACGCCTCTTCACAAAGGCTAAAGAGCAAGTAACTCACTCACTTGTTTATGCATTTAATGATCGCAAGGATCGCAAGGGTGATTTCCGTTCACTTTGGATTCAGCGCATCAATGCTGGTGCACGTGCAAATGGGATTACTTACAACCGCCTAATTCAGGGACTTAAAAATGCAGGTGTTGAAGTTGATCGCCGCTTGCTTTCTGAATTGGCAACAAATGATCCTGCAGCATTTACTGCGCTAGTAGAAGTTGCACGTAAAAACGTAGTTAATGCCTAATCAGCAAATCTCGAGCCTTCACTCACCTCAAGTTGAGAGAGTGAAGGCTCTTTTGCATTCTCGTGGGAAAAAAGTTCGAAAAGAGACTGGTGAATTTGTCGTCGATAGTTATCAAGCAATCGTTGCAGGGCTAAATTCAAGCGATTTAAAATATCCGGTAATTAAAACGCTATTTATTTCGCAAGCTGGGTTAGAGCGATTGTCTAAAGATGGTTATGAGATTCCCCCTCATCTAGCAACATTCGAGGTTACACCGGAAGTTTTAGCTGCGATGTCTGATGTAGAAAGCTCTCAAGGATTGTTAGCGATTTGCACGCATCAAACTACTCCACTAGAAGTTCTCCTTTCAAAAGGTAAGAAAATTGCATATTTCTGGCAATTGCAGGATCCCGGCAATGCTGGAACAATCATAAGAAGCGCGGATGCATCTGGTTTTGACTCAGTAATTTTTTCAAATGAAAGCGTTGATCTTTACTCGCCAAAGGTAATTCGCTCAACCGTTGGTTCACTCTGGAACATTCCGGTATTGGCAAACGTTGAGTTAGATACTCTTATCAAGATTGCAGATGCAAAGGGGATCAAAATCGTCGCCTTTGACTCACATGGAAATGTTGATGTTTCCGATTTAGATAAAGATGCAAGAACGCTTTTAATTTTTGGAAATGAAGCCCGTGGTTTACCTTCACTGCCGTCCGGAGTGGCCCTGGTCGCAATCCCAATGCGCGGGGGAGCAGAAAGCTTTAATGTTGCAAGTGCAGCCACAATTGCTATGTATGAACTTGGTTTGCGAAAGAGATAAATCCCGCGAACTTACCCTCGCAATCAGTAGGATTTGCCAATTATGGCGATTGATATTTCACAACTAACGACCGCGGAAATCGCGGCTCTTTCGGCAATCGCAAAGTGCGAATCGCTCGAAGCACTTAGACAGGTAAAGATTGAACATGTTGGAGATAAGTCGGCAGTAGCTAAGCTAAATCAAGCCCTAGGTAAATTAGAGGCTTCAGATCGGGCAGAATTTGGAAAGGCTATTGGTCTAGCTAAGAGCGCAATAACTCAAGCATTTGATTTACGTCAACGCGAGTTGGAAGATTTGAGAGATGCAAAAGTTCTACTTGAAGAGAAGGTAGATATAACTCTCCCAAGTAATCGAGTCCCAAGAGGAGGATTGCATCCTCTAACAATTCTCACAAATGAAATTTCAGATCTATTTATTGGTCTTGGGTACAACGTTGCTGAAGGTCCAGAATTGGAATCGGAATGGCTGAATTTTGATGCTTTAAATATTCCGCCAGATCATCCAGCCCGAACCATGCAAGATACTTTTTTCATCGAACCACTTGAAGCCAGATTGGTATTACGTACCCACACTTCGCCGGTTCAAATTAGGACAATGTTGGAGAATGAACCACCAATTTATGTAATTTGTCCAGGTCGTACTTATAGAGCCGATGAATTGGATGCTACACACACCCCAGTATTTAGCCAAGTTGAAGGTCTCGTCATTGATAAAGGAATTACGATGGCAGATTTAAAAGGCACATTGGATTACTTTGCAAGAAAAATGTTTGGCCCTGATGTTAAGACCAGGCTTCGTCCTTCATATTTCCCATTTACCGAGCCGAGTGCGGAAGTTGATTTCTTCTTCAATGGAAGATGGGTTGAATGGGGTGGTTGCGGGATGGTCAATCCAAAAGTTTTAATAGCCTGCGGGATTGATCCAGAAATTTATTCTGGTTTTGCATTCGGTATGGGTCTGGAAAGAACTCTAATGGTTCGACATGGAATTTCTGATATGCACGATATTGTCGAAGGTGATATTAGATTTTCTAAAGCTTTTGGTATGGGAGTTTTATGAAAATCCCATTGAGTTGGTTATCTGAATTTGTTGAGCTACCTTCAAAAATTTCTAACGAAGAAATTGAAGCTGCCTTTGTAAAAGTTGGCTTTGAAGTTGAATCGATTTCGGTGCAAGGCGCTGATCTCAAAGGTCCGTTAAAGGTTGCAAAAGTTGAATCAATAGAAGAGTTAACAGGCCATAAAAAACCAATCAGATATGTCGGTTTAGATTGTGGAGAGGGCTCAATTCGATACGTTATTTGTGGAGCAACCAACTTTGCTATTGGAGATTTAGTTGTTGCATCTCTGCCTGGTGCAATACTTCCAGGTGGCTTTGAGATTTCAGCACGTGAAACATATGGGAAGACAAGCAATGGAATGATTTGTTCAGCTCGCGAATTAGGTATCAGCGATGAACATTCTGGGATTATCGTGCTACCTAACTCCTCAGAAATCTCGCTAGGCCAAGATGCCCTTGAAGTACTTCAAATCTCAGATGTAATTTTTGATATAGCTATAAATCCGGATCGCGGCTATGCAATGTCAGTTCGTGGCCTCGGTAGAGAATTGGCAACCTCACTACAAGTTGCTTTTAAGGATCCGGCGCTCTTAGTAAATGACAGTTATGAAATAAATAATAAGGGCGTTCAAGTAAATATAGAGGAAACAAGCGCCTGTTCAATAATTTTCATGCGGACAGTTGAAGACTTTGATTTAAATGCAGCCGTACCGATGTGGATGCGACGCAGAATTGAAAAATGCGGCATGCGTTCGATTTCATTGGCAGTTGATATCACCAATTACGTGATGCTCGAGCTTGGCCAACCGCTCCATGCATTTGATGCGGATAAAGTTACTGGAAGTCTAAATATTCGCAAAGCCGGGAGAGATAAAGAACTCAAAACTCTTGATGGTGTTGTACGTAAACTTTCTGAGAACGATTTAGTAGTGGCAGACGAGAAAGTACCATTGGCTTTGGCTGGAACTATGGGTGGCGAAAGTTCAGAAGTTTCACACACAACAACTCGAATTGCGCTAGAAGCGGCTCGATTCAATCCAGTGTCTGTTGCACAGAATTCGAGAAGACATATTCTCTCTTCAGAGGCATCTCGCAGATTAGAACGTGGCGTTGATCCAATATTGGCAAAACTTTCATCCGCAAGAGCCGTTGATTTAATGGTGAAGCTTGGAAGTGCAAAACATGTCGGGTCTTCATTTGCAGGAAAAGAAACTCATCCTGCAACGGTTTCTTTAGACGCAAAATCAATATCAAAGCTTTTGGGATTAGAAATTGACGACAGAACCATTCAAAAATCACTAGAAGCAGTCGGTTGTACGGTAAAAATTGAAAAGGAAAAATGGAGTGTGACACCGGCAACTTGGCGAAGCGATCTATCCCATTATTCAGATTTTGCAGAAGAGGTTGCAAGACTTATTGGTTACGACAAACTCCCTATGAGATTACCTACTGGCAAGAATGGAGCAGGTCTGACTTCTCCACAAAAGCGCAGGAGATTTGTCGGTTCATATCTGGCGAATTTGGGTTTCTCAGAAGTTTATAACTACCCATTCATTAACCAGCAATACTTAGAGTCACTTGGATTCAAGGGTGATCGAGCAAAAACTTTTAAGATTGCAAATCCAATGTCTGAAGAGTTCCCAGTTCTACGTACACATTTACTTCCTGGCTTATTCCAAACTGTTCAACGCAATATGGGCCGTGGACAGAAAGATGTGGCTATCTTTGAAATTGGAACTCTCTTTAGAAATTTAACTGATTTACCAAAGTTGGCTGAAATTTCAACTGCAAAGAAACCAAGTGAGAAGGAAATTTCAGCAATTTATAGTGGGGTTCCAAAGCAGCCAATCATGATGGCAGGTGTTGTAGCTGGAAAGCTTCATCGAGATGGCTGGCAAGGTAAAGGCGAGAAATTCGAGTGGAGCGATGCCATCGAATTGACCAGAAATCTTTTAACTGAATTGGGACAGAATTTCGAGATGTCTGCCTCGGATTTTGCTCCTTGGCATCCGGGAAGATGCGCAGAATTTCGGATTAATGGGAAACCGGTAGCTCACGCCGGAGAGTTGCATCCGAGAGTGATATCAGATTTGAATTTGCCAGATCGAAGCTGTGCCTTTGGCGTTTTGCTCAGCGAGCTTGCAGATTCAGCAGTTTTCAAATCTGAACCAATAAAAGCAATGACCCCAGTCATTCAAGATATAGCCCTTGTGGTGAAGGCGGAAGTATCTGTTTCCTCTGTACAAGCAGCAATTATCAAAGGGGCGGGGGAGTTACTCGAATCAATCGAGTTATTTGATCGTTATGACAAGGTGGGCGATGGGAAAGTTTCATTGGCCTTCACTCTCGTCTTTCGCGCTGCAGATCGCACGCTGACTACTGAAGAGGTAAATCAGTATCGAGAGAGCGCTATTTTGGTCGCATCTAAGGAGTGCGGAGCGCAACTTCGCTCATAGTTAGGAAATCTATATTGTATATTTATGCATAAAATTGCATAAATATACAATGTGGTCTAGTCTTCAGTTATGAAAACAGCAGTCGTGGGGGCAAGCGGATACGCTGGAGGCGAATTGCTCAGAATTCTCAATGAGCATCCAAAATTCAATGTAGAGGTTATAGCGGCAGGTTCGAACGCTGGGGAGAGTATAAATTCTATTCACCCTCATCTCACATATTTTGGCGATAGGAAGTTTGATTCCTTATCAATTGAAAAACTAAATGGTTGTGAACTTATCTTCATAGCTTTACCGCATGGAGAATCTTCCAAACTAATTGATCAGATTAATTCCGAAATTAAGGTAGTTGATCTTGGAGCCGATTTCAGATTGAAAGATGGAAGTAAATGGGAGAAGTACTACAGTGGAAAGTTCGCGGGAACTTTGCCATATGGACTACCCGAATTAGCTAATAAAGAAATTTATAAAGAAAATAGAGTTGCGAACCCAGGTTGCTATGCAACTGCAATATCAATTGGAGTTGCACCATTACTGCAATTGCCAAAGATAGATACTTCAGATGTAGTTGTTGTAGCTGCATCTGGCACCACTGGCGCTGGAAGAAGTGCAAAAGTTAATCTTCTTGGATCAGAAGTAATGAATAATTTGGTTTCTTATAAATTCGGAGGATTGCATCAACATACACCTGAGATCGAGCAAATCCTTAGCGAAATTTCTGGCAAAGATGTAAGGGTTTCTTTCACGCCAATTCTGGCACCTATGCCAAGAGGAATTCTTGCGACAATAACCTGCAAGGTAGTTGATGGGATTGGTATTAAGGAAATTAGAAATACCTTTGAAAGCAAATATGGAAATTCGACTTTCGTTCATTTCTTAAAAGAAGGTCTACTTCCTAATACTTCTGCAGTTTATGTTCAAACACCAACAGCGAACCTCGTAGTTAATA